>JANMVO010000501.1:0-14241 GCA_031392805.1 Rhodoferax sp.
CAGGACAAAATCTTCATGATGGTTGGTCATACCGGCACGGCGCAGAACATGGCTGCGATGCCGGTGCAGTTTGAGAAGAATGTGATCAACTTCTTCCCCATTACCGCTGCGCGTGAAATGTACGAGCCGTTTCACAGACTCAAATACTCGTTTGCCGTGCCCTACTTCGACCAGGTGCGCATTGCGCTGCCAAAAATGGTCAAGGACAAGGGGGCCAAAAAAGTCTGCACGCTTTACCAGGATGACGACTTTGGCCTGGAAGTGCTGCGCGGCGGTGAAGCCGGCTTGAAGACCATCACTATGGAGTTTGCCGAGAAAACATCCTACAAGCGCGGCGCCACCGATTTCTCCTCGCAGGTCTCCAAAATGCAGGCTGCCGGCTGCGACCTGATAGTGCTGGGCACCATCATCCGCGAGACCATTGGCGCCATTGGCACGGCGCGCAAGGCCGGCTACAACCCGGTTTTTCTGGGCACCACCGCGTCCTACACCGATTTGATCCACAAGCTGGGCGGCAAGGCGATGGACGGCTTTTATTCGACCATGGGCGCGCAACACCCGTACCTGGATGAAGCCTCCCCGCCTCTGCGTTTCTGGGCCAACAAGTACAAGACCAAATTCAATGAAGACCCGACCGTGTTCTCGGTTTACGGCTACCTGATCATCGATACCTTTGCCAAGGCCGCCACCAAAGCCGGCAAGGGCCTGGGCACCGACAGCTTCATCAAGGCCATGGACACCATGAGCGCGCCAGCCGACATGTTTGGCAGCGCGCCAGTTACCTTCTCGCCCACCAAACGCCTGGGCAGTGATCTCTCACGCCTGTCGCAAATTGTCGATGGCAAATGGAAAGTGGTATCAGAGTACGCCAAGTAGCCAATAGCCGGCTTTGCCGCCGCCCTGCCGTCAACCGCCTTTGGGTGTTCAAGGGGCCTCCTGAAAAAACAGGCTCATGGCCGCGTCGGTCAGGTCGTCCAGCGACGCCTTCTTTTTTTTATCAAACCATTGCACTGACCAATTGAGCGCGCCGAGAATCAACAGCCGCGACAGGCCCACTGGCGCCTTTAGCCGCCCCGTGGCATGCAATGCGTCGAGCACGGGCAGCCAGACCGCCTCATAGTCGTTTTGCAGTTTGGCCAAGGCACTGCGCTGGCGGGGATTGAGGGCACGTCCCTCATACAGCATCACCGGGATGAAGTCATTGCCCGCGCCCAGCAGCACATCAAAATGGGCACGCACCAGCAAGCGCATTTGTGCCAGCGGCTGGGCAGCGCCGCCCGGGGCCGGCTTGATCACTTCCTGAAGCGCGATATTCTGGCGCGCCAGCGCTGACTGCATGCCCTCTTCCATCACCGCATAAAGCAGCGCGTTCTTGCTTTTGAAATGGTAAAACGGCGACCCACCGTGCATGCCTACCGCTGCCGCGATGTCGCGCGTGGTGGTGGCGCCATAGCCCTTGCGGCGAAACAGTTTGGCAGCGCCCAGCAATAACTGGCGGCGGCGGTTGCCGTCGTCGCGCTCATCAAGGGTCTTGCGCGGGCGGCCGCGCGGGCGCTTGTCAGGGCTGGGCGCACTGTACGTGTCAGTGCAGGTGTCACTGCAGATGTATTTGGCAGGGCTTGCCGCAGCAATTGTCATGAACTTTCACGATAGCAAATTCCGCTATTTTTAGCAAGCGTTTGCTTGGTGAAAATACGGGCCCGCATGGTGGGGATGGTTGCCAAGGAAGGCGTTGACTGGCAGCCTGTCGGGCTTGGGCCGTCGGTCATTAAGGAAGCGCGGATTTATTCCTCGAGGCCCGTGATCACTTGGTTTGGGCGGTCTGTGGACTTGGTTTTTTTTCAAATATTCCCGATATTTGCTGCAAAAACCGCTTTGCATCCCATCCCAACCCAAGCGCCACGGAACCACGACAAATAAATCCGCACTTCCTTAAAAATCGGCCCCAGCGAAAACAGTTTTTTTCAGAACTCAATCTTCGGCCGTAAAGCCCGACGCCTTGATGACAGGGCCCCAGGATGCGAGATCGGATTTTATGAGCGCAGCAAAACTTTCAGGCGACCCTTGCAGCGTGTCCATCCCGAACTTGGCGTAAGTCTCCATGAGCTCGGGCAATTTCAGGGCCTTGTTGATTCCTCTGTTTTATTCATTAATAGTGAAAATATTATGGCGTTTTTTGGTTCAGAAGATTAGAATATAGGCATCTTGGCCAAGAAAATAGCCCCCTTGCTCCCAACTACCGCCGAACTGCTCCGTCAGTTCGGCGACCGCCTTCGCCTGGCGCGTCGGCGCAGGCGGCTCTCCGCCAAACAGGTTGCAGAGCGAGCCGGAATGGCGCCCATGACTCTGCGCGGCCTGGAGCGGGGTGGGTCGGGGGTGACCATGGGTGCCTACCTCGCCGTCATGCAGGTGCTGGGCATCGAAAAAGACCTCGACTTGCTCGGCAAGGCCGACCCTGTGGGCCGCGAGCTCCAGGATGCGCAGCTGCCCGGGCACACCAAAACGACACGACCCAGCGTGTCGCCGTCAGCCAAACGGCCGGCGACGCCCAAGAGGCCGGTGCCGGTTGCTGGCGCTGCGGCGGAGCTTCGCCATGCCATCGAAAGCTCGCCGCAAGAACAACTGCGCAAGCTGTTCGATTCCCTGCCCAGCGAGCAGATGCGCAAGGCACTGGCCGCCATTCCGTCCATGCAGCTGCGTGAAGCGGTGGACCGGCTGGATGCCCCCAACGGGGAGATCAAGAAGCAGCTCAAACCTTCGGAAGACGCGCGGGACTGGCTCAAGAAGAGCGGCTTCGCCAGCTCCGAGGCACTTGCCGGCTTGATCGACCCCTTGGTGTTGCCGAAGAAGAAAGCGCGTTGAGCGCATGGCCGCGACCATCGCCATCTACGCCGACTGGGTTGGGCTCGACGAGCCACTGCGCCTGGGATGGCTGCACGCCAGACGCGGGGCGGGTCGTGAAGTTTTCGAGTTCGAATTCGACGCTGCGGCACTTGTCCACCCTGCCGCCCGGAATCTGCACATAGATCCCCGGCTTGGCCTCTTTGAGGGCCGGCAACACCCGCCACAGGGCCATGAAACCTTCGGCGTGTTTGCCGATGCGAGCCCGGATCGCTGGGGACGAATGCTTATGCGCCGCCGGCTGGAGCGTGCACAGCGTGCAGGGCAGGTGGGCAAGGCCGTTCGCCTGCACGAATCGGACTACCTGCTGGGCGTGCACGACGCCTACCGTTCCGGTGCGCTGCGCTTGCGACTCGATGACGCTGGCGACTTTCTTGACAACCAGCACGGCGCGGCAGCACCGCCGTTCGTGCAATTGCGGGAACTCGAAGCGGCCAGTCTGGCGCTGGAGCGTGATGTGGACAACACCTCGGCTGCGGGGGACGACTGGCTGCGCTTGTTAATCGCACCCGGCGGCTCGCTAGGCGGTGCACGGCCCAAAGCCAGCGTGGTCGATCCAGAGGGGCAACTATGGATCGCCAAGTTCCCCAGCGTGCGCGACGAGTACGACGTGGGCGCCTGGGAACTGGTCGTACAGACCCTGGCTAAGGGCTGCGGCCTTGCGGTGCCGCAAAGCCTGGCACGCCAATTCGCAGGCCCGCACCACACCTTCCTGGTGAGGCGCTTCGACCGTACGCCAGAGGGAAGGCTTCACTTCGCATCGGCGATCACGCTCACCGGCCGCCTGGACGGCGACGATGCCTCGACAGGTGCAAGCTATCTGGAAATCGCCCGCGTTCTGATCGACCAAGGCGCGCAAACCGACGCTGATCTGCGCGAGCTGTGGTCGCGCATCGTGTTCAATATGCTGGTCTCCAACACCGACGATCACCTGCGCAACCACGGCTTCATCCTCGTGCCCGGCAAGGGCTGGCGCTTGTCCGATGCCTACGACATGAATCCAGTGCCCGAGTCGCACGTCCTGAATCTCAACGTCAGCGAGGCCGATAACGCGATGGACCTCGATCTGGCGCGTTCGGTGGCCCCGTACTTCCGGGTCTCGAAGAAGCTTGCCGACGAGATCGTCGAGCGCAGTCAGGCCGTAGTCAAGCAGTGGCCGAAGATCGCCGCCAGCCTGCACGTTCGTGCCCGAGAGCAGGAGCGAATGGCTACAGCGTTTCGGCTCGCTGGCTGATCATCGGTCTGCTAGCCTCGGCAGAACAGCGTCCAGAAGGCCCGGAAGCGGAAGCCGAAGACATGCGGAATGCTGTGACAAAACCTCGCTGATCATGACGATTGATGCGCTGGACGCGGCTTAAGTGAACGGTTGATTCACCCATGTTTGACCGCCGGATGCCATCCGTCAAACCCCTGCCTCTGGTCGTTGATGCGACGAGTCGCTCCAGTACCTGATACTTCAGCCGCTGGCTGGCCAAACAAGCCCAATGGGTCGGGCAAGCCGTGAATCTTTCGGACGGATTTGCCAAACTCCGCACCCCTCCCACTGCAAATAGCGGGCGTTATCAAGCAGGTCAAAGCTGCGATACTTCACTTTTCACTGGGTACGGTTTAATTTCCTATCTGTTTCAGCAATGCCGGATGCTTTCCCGGTGCTGACTTAATTTGTTTTTCAAGGCTGATGCCCTTAACAGGAGACCGCATGCAAGGTTCAATATCCATGAATTTGAGAGCTATTTTGGCGGCGCTGGCACTGGGCACGGTGGCAATGACGGCGCAGGCGCAGAAAAAATATGACCAGGGGGCGAGCGACACCGAAATCAAAATCGGCAACATTTCGCCGTATTCAGGGTCGGCCTCGTCTTACGGCGCAGTCGGCAAGGCGGCCGGCGCCTATTTCGACAAAATAAACGCTGAGGGCGGCATTAACGGGCGCAAGATCAAGTTTGTTTCGCTTGATGATGGGTATAACCCTGCGAAGATGGTTGAGCAGGCGCGCAAACTGGTCGAGGAGGACGAAGTGCTCCTGCTGTTCGCGCCGGTGGGCACACCCAACAACACGGCGATTCATAAATACATGAATGCCAAGAAGGTGCCGCAGCTGTTTATCAGTTCTGGCGCCGCACGCTGGAGCGATCCGAAAAACTTCCCGTGGTCGATGGGGTGGAATCCCAGCTACCAGGTAGAGGGCAGAATCTATGGGCAGCACATCCTGTCCACCAGGCCGGCTGCGAAGATTGCCGTGCTGGTTCAAAACGACGATTTTGGCAAGGACTACCTCAAGGGCCTGATGGACGGACTGGGCGACAAGGCCAAAACCATGGTCGTTGCGCAAGCAAGCTATGAGACCACCGACCCGACCATCGACAGCCAGCTGGTGACGCTCAAGGCATCCGGCGCGGACACTTTTTTCAACATCACAACGCCTAAATTTTCTGCCATGGCAATTCGCAAGTCTGCCGAGCTGGGCTGGAAACCGGCGCATTACCTGGTCAGCACATCCAACTCCGTGACCGCTGTACTCAAGCCAGCAGGGCTTGCGAATTCGGTGGGGGTTATCTCGGCCACCTACACCCGGGACCCGGTTGATCCGCGCTGGAAAGACACCAAGGAACTGGCGGATTTCAACGAGTACATGAAGAAATTCAACTCGGGTGGCGATCCGCTGGACGCCATCAACGTGCTCGGCTACTCGATGGCGCAGACCCTGGTGCAGGTGCTCAAGCAAGCGGGCGACAACCTGACAAGAGCCAACATCATGAGCCAGGCGGCCAACCTGAACATGACTTTGCCGATGCTGTATCCCGGTGTAACCGTAAAAACCGGTCCCGATGATTTCAATCCGATCGAGCGCATGCAGATGATTCAGTTCAACGGTACCGGCTACGACCTGATGGGCAGCGTTGTTGGCCCTAAATGAATCTGGAAACCGGTCACGGCACGGTGGCGTCACGCTGAAATGGAAATGGAAATCGAATCATCTGGACGGTACCACTTTCAGGTACTGAAAGAGATCACTTCGCAAACAGAGAATCCAGATCCGCAAACGACTTGAACTCCAGCGCATTGCCGCTCGGGTCCAGGAAGAACATGGTGGCCTGTTCGCCGACTTCGCCCTGGAAGCGGATGTAAGGCTCAATGATGAATTTGGTGCCAACGGAGGTGAGCTTGTCCGCCGCCGCCTGCCACTGCGCCATAGGCAGCACCACGCCAAAGTGCGGTACCGGCACGTCGTGACCATCCACCGCGTTGGACGGTTTGTCCACCGCTTTTTTCGGCACCAGATGCGTCACGATCTGGTGGCCGTAGAAATTGAAGTCAATCCATTCGTCGGAGCTGCGGCCTTCTGGGCAGCCCAGCAACTCGCCGTAAAACTGTCGCGCCGCAGCCAGGCTGTCTACGGGGAAAGCCAGGTGAAACGGCGGCAGGGATGGAGTGTGGGTGGTCATAGTGGGCAATGTCGGCTCAGAAAGGTTAAAAAGAACAACTTTTGTAAACAAGTCTTGCACGTGAGAGAGCAGGTCAAACCCGCCGCTCACTTACATTTATGTAAACAACACTCTCTTTTTCAGCGACTTGTTTACAAAACTCACAGCCAGCATCATACGGCGCTGCAAGCCGTCTAGCGTAAACAAGAACCACCGTGAATCCTAACTTTCGGGAAGCATCCCTCGCTTGAGGAGTCTCAATTGTGTCGGCTTGCGACCGATGTCCGTATTCAAAAGCAGGCATAAATGAAGCGCAATTTGTTAGTTGACTAAAAACTATTCAAACCCATCAACGGCACGATGTGTTTCCCGACAGTAGACAAGCCAGCAATTGCGGCACAGGTGACCGACTTGTCCTGGCTAAACAGCCCATACCGGAACTAGAGCTGCCTTGCCGGGCAGAACCACATAGCCAATAGCTGCAATAGCGACACCCGCCCACCATGGCAGCAATGACACCAAATCGAGCATGTCCTCCAAAGGACTCGTTTTACGTTTTCTCGCCATCAAAATCCCCCTGCATTTATTTTATTTGGTAGCGGTCGGCCAGTCTTCAGGGACAAGCTTCCTGCCGTCAATCCATCGCTCCACAACTGCATCCTTAAACCGTTGATCGTCATCAAAGTAAGGATGGTCGGTGATCAGCACTTGAAGCCCACCGTTCAGAGCATTGGTGACATCAAATATCAGTCCGTACAGACCTTTAACGGCCAAGCGGTCTGCATCTACCTTTGCCTTCGGTGCTTTGGCATCGGAGTCCGGCGAAAAATGGGCTTGGGATAACTGATCGAAGATCAAGAAAGATGGAACAGGCCGCTTGCGTCGGGCGAACCAGTCGTGCAATGCGAGATGCGCGACGATGTGATAACCAACGTGGTTTTCACCGCTTCCCATCTGAGACATCGGTACGGGTCTTTCGAGCGTGTCAGCAACAATGGTGAGATTCTTTGTGTCCAAGCGTAGCGGGCTGTCTGAGTATTCCAGCTTAACTTTCCCGGCAAATGCTGACACGTTTCGATTTACGTTCGACAGGCAAGACTCAAGACGCTCCTGAATCGCTTCGTTGCTGAGTAAAGTCTCCAATTCTGTTTCTCGAATTTTCAACGTTTGAAGTCGCTCATCCTGCCCTGCGGTGTGGATCGCCGCTGGAATGTTTTCCAGATAGAGACTGATGCGCCCCAAAATCATTGCCCGGCGGGTATCTGTGTCTGAGGCAAGTTGCAGACGTTCGTTCGATTTCTTAACAGCAGACAGTAGCTCGCGGTTGTGTCCAAGTTGCTGTCGAACAGAGGCTAATTCTGTTTCAACTTCCGCAATTGCGAATTCGATCTTCGGCGTTGTTGCATCGACTGCACCACGCCCCTGTCCAAGGTGCGCTGCCGCATGCTTAATTTGCGCCACTGACGGTACAACTGATTCCGCAGGCAGCTCTTGCAAGCAGAGGGGGCATGAATGTTCGGAGCAATTGGCATCAAAAACAGAAACTGCATTCAATCGCGCAATGTGTTCGTCAGCCTCTATTGAATAGTTCTTGGTTGTTCCCTCAAAGGCACGAGCACGCTCCAAAGTACCAAGCAAATTGCTTTGTTGCGTTAGTAGTTGATTTCGGACACCAGTTAGTCGATTGAATTCCGTCGCATCATTACCTTCAGCAACGGACAACGAAAGCGGGGTCGATTGAATCGCAGTCAACTCCGCAACTTTTTCAGCCCATGAAATCAGATCAGATGCCGATGAAAGACCAACTGCCTTGGCCTCGGACAAGAGCGTGTCAGCGCGTGTAGTGCCTTCACCTTGAATGTTCGTCGCCTCCTTATTCCGCCGCTCAATTTGCCGAATTTCTGCTTTTACCCCCTTCAGTTCACTTTGTTGGGATAGGTATTCGTCGGATACCGCACCAAGGAAATAGGGCAAAGTATCTTTTATTGCTTGCGCCTTATCTCGATCATTTGCCCCATGGAAAAGCCATTTCTGTTGCGCAATTTCATTTTGAGACTGAAGGCAAAGCGCGACTGCATGACGAATTGAGGCAACCAGATGATTCCTCGTCTGACCGTCAGCTGGCGTGTGTCGATAAGAAGATATGCCTGTCCATGAAGCCAATTGAGACCGTAACCCCTCAAGGTTGGTTGTTTGCCGCAGCGCCTCTCCAATGGGAATCACGATGTCGGCCCCTATCGCTGTGTACACGACTTCAGAACTCTTAGCTTCGCCCAGTGGCACTTGGCGAGCGACAAAAGCTTGACCACTTGATGTTTGAAGCAGCAAGCCAAACCACGCAACGTTACGTCGCACTTTGCCTTCAGGTACATCACAGTGACTGGCACCAAAGCAGTAGTCAATGATCTTCAGTACGGCGGATTTTCCAGCCTTAGATTCACCTGAAATGATGTTTACAGCGCCAAGTTTGAACGGGATACTGCAGGTGTCACCATGATGGCTGTAAGCCACTATTTCTTTAATCTGAATCATGCTGTAACTCCCAACATTGCCATTACGGTTTGCTGATCACCATTTCGGTACAACCATCGACCGATGAATTGGGCTTTTTTTGCACACTCACGTACCTCATCCGAAGAGGTTTTCAGGTAATTATTGATTTGCCTTATCTTTGCCGTTGTTCCAACAACTGAAACCGCATCAAACGTCAGCAGCGCATGATTTGCACCAAAGATTAGTGATTCTCTGACGTATGGTCGCAGGACACTGACACCTTTTGCGACAGCCGAGCGTAGCAACGGGTTTTGATTTATCCAGGTCGCTAGTGAACTTGTGATGGTAGATGGGAGCGAGTTCCTGGTCTTGCCACGTAGTGCCAAACTCAACCCAACAAAGGTCAGGACCATTGGCATATTGGTTGACTCGCCATTCGACGTGGCTTCATGTTGATAACCTTTCGCAAGATGCCAGACGAGAATTGAACCAAAGGCTGGATTCAGCAAATTGCGCTCTTCCAGTGTTCTCTCGCTCCATATGGTCATGTTGTCCCAACGACAGAGTCGCTCTCCACAGCAAGGATTTCAGTTAGACGATCCTCGAAATTTGGGTGCCATCCAATTTTCAATTCATCAGCCAGCATGTGGAGTGACCCTCTGCACACCCAGTGAGCAGCGACATTTGGGCGGATGGGTAGCACAACATCTTCTGCCCACTTGAGAACTTCGCGTCCAGCCTTTGCCATTGCATCATCGGCGGGTGAATCGCCAAGTTCATCGCAAATTTGGTCACGTCTGAGCGACCATTCCGTTTTCAGGGTGCTCTCGTACTTGGATATATCGGTGTCAAATAAAAGCTCATCGCGTGTCCATTGGCTGCGCTGTGCAAAAGCTCGTTGATAGGAGTTGATGGCATTCAGAATTCGATTCTTACCAGCCCCAACCAACTCAACTTGACGATAGAAATTCCGCCCTGAAAATTCTGGCAACTGATCCAGCGCGACCATGAGCTTTTCAATCGCATCGTCGACGGGCAGCGCATCAGGTTTGAGTGATTCTTGAATATCCGATATCTGGGCTTCCAACTCAGTACGGGAGATGCCGCATCCGTCGTTCACCAGTTCGTGAACGACTCGCTTGAACCACCAACCTTCTAAAAGTTCGAGGGCTTTCTTTTGGTGGTGAAGCGTCATCCAATGAAGCTCACTTTCGATTTTGGACAGTATTTCAGCCACATTCCCCTCGTCGGGAATCACAACAATCCGATGAAGTAATTTTTCTTGATCCGTCTTGCTCAATGCAAGGAACGCTGAGAAAACGTCCTGCAACGCATCATTGCTCGAAGTGGAAGCGGCTTGTCTTAATCGGCTGCAGGCAGTCGGTATGTTGCGTGTCGGTGCTTGGGCACACAACGCTTGAGCGGCTGTACCCTCGGAAATTGAGGAAGTCGTGATTAGGAAAAGAGCGGTATCAATCGGAACCTCCCCACTGGAGTTTCCAACTAACCACACTCGTAGCGTTTTCCAGAGGTCAGCACTGGTGTCCGTAAGATTTGCCTTTTTAACAATCGAATGCTTGGTTTGAAGTACCGATATGGGAACTCCGTTGGCCTCAAATGTCACATCGTCAAGTGTTTCCAAGCTGACGGAAAACTCACCAACCTTGGCCTGTTGCAGCGCCCACAACAGGCCTACGCGTACTTGATATAGATACCCCAGCATGGAAGCACTGGCGCTATAGGTGTTGACAGATTCGTTTGCCATTCAGCCCCCCAAAAGACAGTTCAAGTCGATTTTCCGATTCTTTGAAGTTCACCAGCATAAATACTTCCTGCTTCAAATTTCTTCTGAGGCCACACTAATTGAAGTAAGGTCTTCGAGCGCAGCTTTCAACTCAACAAATTGCTTCTGCGCGTCCAGTGGTGGTACGGGTACTAGAATTTTCATCAGAGAATCTGCTGTGAGGGTTCTGTTTCGAGCGGCCGTACCGGAAGATGCCGCGTAGACTTTGGCAAAGCCTTCTTCAGTTGAAAAATAGTAGTGCAAATATGAAGATCGGGAAATATCCAGTCTGGACTCACAGGTGAGCATTCTGTGGTTTCCTACGCAAAGGTGATGGTCTTCGTTTGCAAGTGCAATCGCCTTTTCCCAAGCCATGATGTTGCTGAAAATCAAGTCATCTTTCTTGATCTCATATAGCTTTTGCCAAGAAAATTCAGATCCTGAAATTGTTCTTCGCACGAATGCACCCTTGTAGAAGCTGCGAACCCCCAGCTCTCTATATGTCATTTCAGGATTGATTGATACTTCACGGCGAACAAGGGGCGCAACCTCACTCATTGGAAGCCACTTGGCCTGCTTCAATGTATCGGAAAACAAAGATGCCAAAAGAGCAGCAATCTCGCCCTCAATTTCTTTGCGTAGTTCGGTTGTTTGCTTCAATCGTTTTTGAACAGATACAACTCTTTTAATTGAATCATCACTTGCTTCGAGGTGAGGTTTTTCCTCAAGCGATTTCCAATCGTCAACACCAGATTCCCAAATTGAAAAAATCTGATGTCCTTTCTTAATAACGCTGGAGACTATTTGATTTGATGGCAGGTGCTTTATTTCCTGGCTTGATGCCGGATTTTTTAAATCAAGGTTGCAATCGCTTGCTAATATTGTTTCAGCAGAAACCCGCCATGCATGGACGCTTTCTTTGCGTTTATCCCACCAACTTAGCAGATCAGAAAATTCTTCAAACTGGAGGGGTTGAGTCTTGGTATAGTTTTTGCGCCCTTCTGGTAAGGGCTGCTCGTAAAACCAGACATCTTTGGTGGGGCCGCTGCGGTCAAAGAACAGCAGGTTCGCGGGAATGTTGGTGTATGGCGCAAAAACCCCATTGGGTAAGCGTACGATGGTGTGCAGGTTGAACTCGGTCAGCAGCTCCTGTTTGATGCGGCCGCAGATGCCGTCTGCAAACAGTGTTCCGTTGGGTACGACGACGGCGGCTCGTCCAGAGGGTTGCCTGCGCAACTTGCGCATGATGAGTTGCAGAAACAGCAGGGCGGTTTCGGCGGTTTGTTTGTCATCGGGGAAGTTACCCAAGATGCCGCGCTCTTCCTCACCACCAAACGGCGGGTTGGACAAAATCACGTCCACGCGTTCCCGGTCGCCAATTTCCTTGAGTGGAAAGCGCAATGCGTTACCGGAGTCAATGTCGGGTGACTCCAAGCCATGCAGCAGCAGGTTCATATTCACCAGCAGGTAAGGCAATGGCTTGGCTTCGCAGCCTTGGATGCTGCTTTGTTGCAGTTGCTGACGCTTTTTAACGGTCGTGGCTTGCTTCACTAGGTGCGTGTAGCTTTCCACCAAAAAGCCACCCGTACCGCATGCAGGGTCAAGCACCACTTCACCCAATTGCGGATTGACCAGTTCCACCATCAGGCGAACCACCGGACGCGGGGTGTAGAACTCACCAGCATCCCCGGCCGCATCGCGCATTTCGCGCAGCAAGGTTTCATAGGTGCGGCCAAGCACTTCCAGTTCTTCGCTGGCATTGAAGTGGATACCGTCTAACTTGCCCAAAACATCACGCAACAGGTAGCCGTTAATCATTCGGTTGACCATGCCGCGAAACACGGCGGCAATGGTGTCCCGTCTGTCATGGGACTTGGTGCCTTGCAGTTCACGTAGGTACTTGAACAAACCGGGGCCGCGTGTTGCATTGGGGCGCATGGCTTCATCTTGGTTGATGAAGGCAATCAGTGTGTCGCCAGTCAACCCCTCTTTGGTTGCACCCCAGTCACGCCAACGGTAAGGTGCTTCAATGGCGGGTTTGAACTTTTCGCCAGCCAGTTGGCTTTCGGCTTCACGCACTTGTTCATGGTCGTCCAGAAATTTCAGGAACATCATCCATGTGAGCATGGGCAGGCGGTCACCATCGCCATTCAATCCTTTGTCCTTGCGCATGATGACGCGCGCGGACTTGATAATGGAACCGAGTTGCTGGGCGGTAGTTTGCGGTTGGGTGGTCTTTTTGGTTGCCATTAATTCGTTCTTATTCTTGGTCAGAGCCTGCTGTTTCAGGGATGTACATACGACGTAAAGGGATCAGTCCTTTGTACTTTGAATCGAGTTGTTCATAGTGTTCAAGGATCAATTGCACCAGTGCATCACCATCAATCAGCCGCAGATTGTGTTTGGCGCGAGCGAATTGGACTGCTTGACTTGTGAAAGTGCCTAAAGTGACAAATAACCCGAACTCAGATTGAGCGACCTTTCCATAAAGTTGGGAAATAACTGGATCGCCGATACTCCCAACCGAACTTTTCACTTGAACTTTTATGATGGGGGGCTCAAAGCCAAGTTCATCCTTGTGTGCCACTATGTCAATTCCACCATCCACACCAGGAGGTGAAACGCGAGTTCGATACCCCATGGTCTGCAAAAGGTTGCCAACAAAATCAGCAAATGGATGCCCCTTTGTTTCCTGCGCCAGAATCTTGAGAATGAAGTCGCTAGTGGACTCCTCAACATCGTGTTTTACATCTGCAACCGTCTTGTCTTCAGATGCGGGAATGGGGGTCGGGACACTCTTGGACTCAATCGCAGCGAAAAACTCTTCTGAGTAGGTCTTTACAGTAAACAGCGATAAGGCAGAGCCAATTTCGTAAAGTGCGCCTTGTGAAAAATGCGTCCGAGGCAGTTCTTTCAACCATTTCACTGCACGTTGGTTGGGATAGCCCTTCGATTTTCCGGGGCTGTACTGATACTCCCCAATGATTTCCCCCAAATGAATAGTCTTTGTGTGCTTTGCTGGGAATGCAACCAGATCACCGACTTTCATCTCATTAACAAATCGGAATAGCTGACCAGCCGAGCCGGGGAGTGCTGCGGGTTTCGTATGAGGTAATTTTGATAGGTAGTGTGATTTGAATGCCTCCCGTGTCTTGGGAATGCTAGCTAGATCACCAACCTCAGACCAACCGAGCGCGATTATTTTGTTATCAATAAAAAGTGATTCAGCATCGCCTGTCTTACCAGCATGAATGCCCCAGAGAGTCGTATCTTGTTCCATCGGTAGCCTATGTGTAAAGGGTGGCTTGCATCTGTGTTACGGCCATGCGTAGTTGTTCAGGCCCACCAAATTTGGCCGCGATTTCCATCGCGTTGCCGTGGTTAGAAATCGGTGCAATTCGCAGCGCGTCGGGCAAGCGAAGCTGGTCGGTTCCGTTTTCGGTGTACCTATCCAGTAGTTCGTTCAGAATCTGCCGTGCCTCATCGCCGTATTGGTCAAAGAAGTCTGACTTGTCACGACGCAGTTTTTCAGCACGCTGGCGGCGCGTCAGTAGCGGGGCGTTAAAAGCCACATGGCAAAGCAAGTCCAGCAGGTCGGCATCCGGCTGGTTGGTCTGTTCCACCAGTTGGGCAAGGTCA
>JANMVO010000439.1:0-2344 GCA_031392805.1 Rhodoferax sp.
GGCGAAACCATCAAGGCGGTGGCGATCAAGTGCCGGTTCTGCAATACGGATCTGGCCGTGCATGCCAACACCAAAGAGGCCGAGGTTGAAACGGTTTTGTTCAGCGGCCATCCGCGCGTCATCCACACCGCCTGGCAATGGCTGGCCGTGGTGTTGACGCTCGGCATCGCCTACCTGGTCTACTGGGTGAAAAGCCTGTCTACCAGGTATGAGATCACGACCCAGCGCGTCCGGATCGAGCGCGGCATCCTGTCCAAAGCCAAAGAAAGCGTCGAGCTGTTCCGCATTGACCATTTCGATCTGCTCAAGCCGCTGGGCATGCGCCTGGTCGGCCAATGCCTGGTGCAGCTGCGCTCGACCGACACTAATTTCCCGACGGTGGTGATCTTTGGCATCCCCGACCTGGAGCGCCTGGCCGACACTCTGCGCGAATGCTCGCTGCGGGAGCGTGCGCGAAGGCGGGTGACTACGTTTGTGCAGGCGTGAGGGGCATCATCAAAGTCAGCCACGTCCGTCCATCCACTTTGGATGGAACTTCTTGCGGTAAAGTGGCAGGATTCAATGTATATTATGGTCATACACAACAATGATTGATTTAGGCCTGATTTCTGGGTTCGAGTGGGATGAAGGCAACTCTCGAATGAATGAAAAACATGGGGTGTCAACGGCCGAAGCGGAGCAAGTTTTTTTCAATATGCCGTTGCTTTTTTTTGACGATATTTTGCACAGTCAAAAAGAAACACGGATCCACGTTTTGGGCAAAACTGATGATGAACGAACACTGCACATCACCGTCGCACTGCGCCAGTCAAACACCCTGATCCGGGTCATTTCAGCAAGAGACATGCACCGCAAGGAGCGAATTATTTATGAGCAAGCCAACTAAACCGCTTCCCAAATTTGCCAGCGAATCGCAAGAGCGCGCCTACTGGGAGTCCCATGACTCATCGCCGCACATTGACTGGACGAAAGCCAAAAAGGTCAATCTGCCAAATTTGAAGCCAACGACCAAGACAATTTCGTTGCGGCTGCCGCAGCACCTGCTGGACTCCATCAAGACAGCGGCCAATGCGCGTGACGTGCCGTACCAGTCGCTGATCAAGGTGTGGCTTCAGGAGAAGTTGCATGCGCATTGACTTGGGTTTTTGCCGGGATTGGCGTTGACGGTTTCGGCTGGCAAGTTTGAAGTGCTTGCTAGAGCCTGTATTGCTTGCCAATTTGGTGCGGGCAAGTCGAACACGGGCCCACGACTGCAGGAGGCGGCTTCGCCGCAAGGGTTGTCGTCCGGTCATCTCCAACGTTAAGGCCTTCAGTATTTCGCATGTTCAAGTTTGAATGGGACGATCAAAAGGCGGCAAGCAACGTGCTGAAACACGGGGTATCGTTCGACGAGGCGGTTAGCATTTTTGGCGATGTTCGGGCACTTACCTTTTCAGACACTGATCACAGCGAATTTGAAGATCGCAGTCGAACTTATGGAATCTCAAACAAGGCGCGACTTTTGGTGGTTGTCCACACGGAACGCCGCAACGGCAGTCGAATCATTAGCGTCAGAAAGGCAACACGATATGAAAAAAGCATCTATGAAAATGGTTGATCAAGACATCCCTGAATTGAAACGCGATGAGCTTGGGAAGGGTGTAAGGGGCAAATACCTGAAACACTTCATGCAGGGCAGCAATGTAGTGGTGTTGCAGCCTGAAATTCAGAAGGCATTCCCCAACTCGGAGGCAGTCAACAAGGCGTTGGCGAGCTTGTTGGCCTTTGCGCAAGAAACGCAGGGTTTAACGAGTAAGGTGAGATCGCGCAAGCGAAGTGCAGCCGCGATCTGAACCTGTTGTTGGACAAGTGCGGCTATGAGCCACCAACTCGCTGGAAATATTTTCTTTATTGGACCTGACCCGACTCAAATCTACACCGCCTCCATCCCGTTACGCCGCTTGATATCCACCGTCTCGGGCGACGCAAAAAACGCCAGCAACTCCCGCATGGCCTCTGGCTGGGTGGACGTGGCGGCAAGTCCGGCTGAGAAAGTGGTGGTGATCTGAATGGCGGGTGGCAGCGGCCCCAGCACGTCGATGCCGGGCTGGTTGACCAGCTCGCTAAGTTGCTGAAAACCCAGTGCCACTTCACCCTTGGCAACCAGGCTGCCCACTGGCACGCCGGGCGGGGCGGTAATGATGCGGCTTTGAATTTGCGCCGCAATGCCCCAGCGCTCAAACAGTTTGGCCAGTTGCACGCCGCTGGGGCCGGTTGAATAGCCCAGGGTGCGGGCGTTTAACACTGCCTGCTTGACGGCGGCTTCGGTCGAGATGTCCGGGTGCGCCGCGCCAGCCTGCACGGC
>JANMVO010000609.1:0-2601 GCA_031392805.1 Rhodoferax sp.
ATGCCCAGCAGCGAGCGAAACACCACCAGGTTGCCGTGGGCCAATTTGAGGTTGCGCCAGGTCTCGGTGATGGGGTTCCAGTTGATCTTGAGGCCCGGATCGGTGGCAGGCGCTGGCGGAATGTAGCCCGCAATCACGCGCCCTGCCAGGGCCAGCACCACGCAGGCAATGGCGACATCGCGGTGCCCGACCTGGGGAATAGCCACCAGCAAACCGCCCGCTATATTGCCCAGCAAAATGGCCACAAACGTGCCCATCTCCACCATGCCGTTGCCGCCCGTCAATTCACGCTCCGACAGCACTTGCGGCAGATAGGCAAACTTCACCGGGCCGAACAGGGTCGAGTGCAGGCCCATCAGGAACGTGCAGACCAGTAATACAGGAATGTTGTCCGCATAAAAACCATAGGCGGCCAGCAGCATGATGCCGATTTCCAGGTTTTTCACAAAGCGGATGATCATCGTCTTGTCATATTTGTCAGTGAGCTGGCCTGCGGTTGCACTGAACAGTAAAAACGGCAGGATGAACAGCGCCCCAATCACCAGCCCGGCCATGGCCGGTGGCAGCCAGCCCACGCTGAGCTGGTAGGTCACCATCACCGTAAAGGCGAACTTGAAAACGTTGTCATTGGCCGCGCCCGAGAACTGCGTCCAGAAGAATGGCGCAAAGCGGCGCTGCCTGAGCAGGGCGAACTGGTTGGGATGCTCGTGGCCTGGCTTGGCGGGAATCACTTGAATGGCCAGTGCGGCTTGGGTGTCTGAGTTCACAGAGGGTTCCTTGTTCATTGGTTTGCCGGCAGATTGCGGGGTTTGAGCCCACGCCTTTGCCTTGATTTTTCCGTCATGGTGCGGCATCAGTTTGGCGTGATTGTGCATGACGCCAGTATGTTCGAAGCATGTCCGGAAACGCCTTGATTTCCAATACATACTTGCATTTTTGTACGAATGGTATCGATAATCGATACTTATGAGCACCACAGCTGACCTCGTCATCGCCCTCAAAAAAGAACTCAAAGCCGCGCAGATGACGTATGCCGATCTGGCCTTGGCGCTGGGCATGGCCGAGTCCAGCATCAAGCGCATGCTGGCCAAGGGCGACATGCCGCTGTCGCGCATTGACGCCATCTGTCGCGCGCTCAAGCTTGACTTTGCCGATCTGGCGCGCCGTGTGGCCGATGCCCAGCCAATGCTGGCTGAGCTGACGCAGGAGCAGGAGCGCGCCGTGGTGGCCGACAAAAAACTGCTGCTGGTGGCCATCTGCGTGCTGAGCCAGTGGACGCTGGAGCAAATCATCACCAGCTACCGGCTCAAGGAAGCCGAAGGCATCAAGTACCTGTTGCAGTTGGACCGAATTGGCATTATCGAGTTGCGCCCGCTGAACCGCTACCGGCTCAAGCTGGCCAAGACCTTCCGCTGGCGGCCCCATGGCCCGGTGATGGGTTACTTTCGCGACAACGCGCTGCTCGACTATTTTTCAGGCGGGTTTGATGGTGCGGGCGAAGGCCTGCTGCTGGTTCATGGCTCGGTCAGCCGCAGCCTGGCCCCGTCGTTTGTAGAGCGCATGCAGCGCGTGGCGCAAGACTTTGCACAACAGCACCAGGCCGACCAGAAGCTGCCCGACAAGGAGCGCGAGGGCTTCACCCTGCTGCTGGGCATGCGAAGCTGGGAGTTTGCGGCGTTTGCACAACTGAGACGGTGAGGCCAGCATGAGATTGCCACGCCTCACAAAGGTTTCAAAATGTCGCTTATGTTTTCCAGGTTTTTGGGCTTGTTGGGAATGGCAAAGGTTTCGCGCAGCTTGGTGTAGAGCACGCGGTTTTGCCGGACCGTGCCCGACGTGGTCATGAGCAGGGTGTAGCCATCGGCCCGTGCTATCAATTCAGTCAATCAGCGACTCCAGCCGACAAAAGGGAGGGAACCCGTACGCTGGTACGCGCATTGATCCAAGCTTTGATCCGCGCGTTGTGCCAGTTGCCGAAGGGTGTGAGGATCGCAGAGGCAAAGCTTGCGAAGCTGGGTTTTCAAAGTGCATGTCATTCACACAAACCGGCTACCATGGGCGGTTGTTCGTGCATCATTCCGATCCACCACAATTTTCAGGAAACCCAATGCCCATCTCCATGTACCAGGCCAGCGTGCCGCGCTTCAATAACATCCTTGGCAACCTGTCCAACATTCTGGACAAGGCACAAGCCCACATTGACGCCAAAAAAATTGCCGATGCCACTTTGACGGCCTACCGCCTGTTCCCCGACATGTTGCCCATGACCACCCAGGTGCAAATTGCCTGTGACGCTGCCAAGGGCGTTGTCGCGCGCCTGGCCGGGGTAGATATTCCGGCTTTTGAAGACAACGAAGCAACACTGGCCGACCTGAAGGCCCGCGTTGCCAAAACCATCGCCTTCATTCAAACCATCACGCCCGCGCAGATTGACGGCACGGAAGACAAAGACATCGTCGTCAAGCGCGGCGACAAGGAAACGCATTACAAAGGCATGCAGTTTCTGCTGGGGCATGCCATCCCCAATTTTTACTTTCACGTGACGACAACCTACAACATCCTGCGCCACAACGGCGTTGAGATTGGCAAACGCGATTTCCT
>JANMVO010000621.1:0-15727 GCA_031392805.1 Rhodoferax sp.
CGGCAAAAAGAGAGAGAAGAAGCATGTTGACCAATGAATAAAAAATTCATTGGAGAGAGCAACCTATTTTCTATATGTCAAGTATTTTCTATCTATTTGTTGTGTTATTGATACATCAATTTCTTAACTTGGGTGGATTGGTTCATGGCCCCGGCGCTGCTGCCGCTCAATCCCTCAAACTCAATCCGCGGGTCTTCGAGCAGAGCTTCCAGCACGCCCCAGGTGAAAGCGCCATGGGCGCCGCCGCCCTGAAGTGCGAGGTTGAGGCGGGCGGGTGTCTCAAGCTGGTGGCGCAGGCGGCGCCAGACACTTGCGAGCGATCCAGGGCTTGCCGCCGTTGATGCGGTTGGTGCCGCGACCGCAGCGCGCGCACGCTTGAAGCGCGCAAGGCGCCTCAACAGGCCGGCTTTTGGCGTCGCGTCGGGGCGTTCGAGAGAGGCTTCGATGTCAATCAATTGATTTCTTTCGTGGCGCCCGAGATAGGCCGTTTGCGTTGGCTCAATATAGGGTATTCCCTAATGACTGAAGCAAAACAGCCATTTCATCAGCGCGCTGCATCGAAGTCTGGTCAATTAGCAGTCAAATAAGCCTGTAGCCCTCGTGTTAATTACATAGTTAGCTACTATAGTAGTAGCAATTAAAGGGGCGCTCCGCAGCAAGACGCACTGAACCAGCGGCAGCTATGCGTGGTCATGCGCGGTCATGCCGCAACCGGTCCGATGGCCAGCACACCGACGCGGTTGCGCCCGGCATCCTTGGCTTGGTACAGCGCAATATCAGCAGCTGGTTGACGCAGCGCAGCGGCTGGTTGGGGCGTTTGGCACGTGCTACTCACCGCCAAATTCTTCACCCATCTCTTTGGCCCGAACCTGTGCTGCGAGCATGGCCTGCACGAACAATGGTTTGATGTTGCTGCTCTCCATCGACGTGATCGCCGCATGGGTGGTGCCGCCTTTCGATGTCACCCGCTGACGCAAAATTTCCGGTGACTCGGCAGACGCGCGCGCCAGTTCCCCGGCGCCGATGACCGTGGCGACGGCGAGTTTGTGGGCGTGCTCTGCGCTAAGCCCCATTTGCACGCCGGCATCAAGCATGGCTTCCATGAAATAGAACATGTAGGCCGGGCCGGAGCCTGAGATCGCCGTCACGCCGTCAAGTTGCGATTCTGCGTCCAGCCAGAGCCATTCGCCTGTCGTGGTGACAATCTTCTCCACCAAGTGCCGGTCTGCGTGGGTCACTGCGGGGCGTGCGAACAATCCGGTGATGCCTTTGCCAATCAGCGCGGGCGTGTTGGGCATGGCGCGCACCACCCGCTCAAGTCCCAGCCAGCGGGCAATGCTGTCACTGGGAATGCCCGCCGCCACACTCAGGTGAAGTGCGCTGGCCGTGTGGCCGCAGGTTTGCAGCGCAGCTTCCTTGAAGGTTTGCGGCTTGACGGCCCACACCACCAGCGTGGCGCGCGCCAGAAAAGCGCCTGGGGCGGGTTGCGCGACCACGCCAAAACTGCTAAGAAGTTTTTGCCGCGCCTCCTCGAACGGTTCAACCACGTCAATCTGGCCGGCTTGAAATTGCTGGCTGATCAGGCCGCTGATGATGGCGCTGGCCATATTGCCCCCGCCGATAAACGCAATATGCTGACTCATTGGTGATCTCCATTGCGCCCTGACCGCAAAAGTTGCGGCATGATGCGCTCTGAATTGTCGCAGCTAGCACCCTGAAAGCCATGGCGGCCAAGATCGGCCCGCTGGCCTGTGCGTAAGGCATGCGCTACGCTTTGCAACCTATGAAATATATTCTTGCGCTTGACCAGGGCACGACCAGTTCGCGTGCCATCCTGTTCGACCGCCTCGGCAACGTGGCGGCCGTGGCGCAACAGGAGTTTCAACAGATATTCGCGCAGCCCGGGTGGGTGGCGCATGACGCCAATGAAATATGGCGGTCCCAGCTCGGGGTTGCGACTGAGGTGCTTGAAAAGAAAGGCCTCTCGGCGACAGATATTGACGCCATCGGCATCACCAACCAACGGGAAACAACGGTGTTGTGGGACCGCAAGACCGGCGAGCCCGTGGCCCACGCCATCGTCTGGCAAGACCGGCGCACGGCGGCGCGCTGTGACGCGCTGAGTGCCGAACTGGCGGCTGAGGGCCGGGGCACCCTGATTCAAAAAAAAACCGGCCTGTTGCTGGATTCCTATTTTTCTGCCACCAAGCTGGCGTGGCTGCTGGACCATGTGCCGGGCGTACGCGCGCGCGCTGAACGTGGCGAGCTGGCTTTCGGCACCATCGACAGCTGGCTGGTCTGGAAGCTGACCGGGGGGCGTGTGCATGTGACCGACGCCAGCAACGCGTCGCGCACCCTGCTTTTTAATATCCGCACGCTGGCATGGGATGCGGCGCTGCTGAAGCTTTTTAATATTCCGCCAAGCGTATTGCCCCGGGTTGTGGCTTCCAGCGGCGTGCTGGCAGAGACTGACGCATCGCTGTTCGGTGTGTCCTTGAAGATTGCCGGCCTGGCGGGCGACCAGCAGGCCGCCACGTTCGGACAGGCGTGTTTTTCGCCGGGCATGGCCAAGAACACTTACGGCACCGGCTGCTTCATGCTCATGAACACGGGCAGCGTCGCCGTGCGCAGCCGGCACCAGCTGCTCACCACGGTGGCCTGGGTCGGGCCGGGCGGTTTGCCTGACGGCGACGGGTCGCCAGCACGGCCAGGCGCCAAATGCTACGCACTCGAGGGCTCGGTTTTCATGGCGGGTGCCACGGTCCAGTGGCTGCGCGACGGTCTGCAGATGATCCAGTCGGCGCAAGACGTGGAGCCACTGGCGGCCAGCGTGCCTGACACCGGTGATGTCTACCTGGTGCCGGCTTTTACCGGGTTGGGAACGCCGCATTGGGACAGCCATGCCCGTGGCACACTTTTGGGCATGACTCGGGGTACCACCCATGCCCATATAGCGCGTAGCGCTCTTGAATCAATAGCGTTACAGGTTGCGGACGTGTTCGGTGCGATGGCCCAGGACTCTGGCATTGCGCTGTCTGAACTGCGGGTGGACGGGGGCGCTTGCCGCAATGATTTGCTGATGCAAATGCAGGCTGATTTTTTGGGCGTGCCGGTGGTGCGTCCACGTGTCACCGAAACCAGCGCCTTGGGTGCGGCCTACCTTGCTGGTCTGGCGAGCGGCTTCTGGTCGGGGGCCGACGAGGTGGCCTCCCAATGGGCGGTGGACCGTCGCTTTGAGCCGAGTCTTGGCCAGCACGGGCGGGCGCATAAACTGACCCGCTGGCATCAGGCGGTTGAGCGGTCAAAAGGATGGGCGCTTTGAGCGCGGCCCAGACCCGCCGGGCCGCTCAGGCAAGCTCAGAGTCAATCAGGCCATGACCTCAGAAAAGAAACCGCAACCCACCGTTCGCAAAGAACTGGTCGCGCGCCTGGAATATCCCCGCACCTACGATGTCGCTGTCGTGGGTGGCGGTGCTACCGGCCTGGGTGTTGCGCTCGATGCCGCCGCCCGGGGCTTCAGCGTAGTGCTGGTGGAATCGCACGACTTTGCCAAGGGGACTTCATCCCGTGCGACCAAACTGGTTCACGGCGGGGTGCGCTATCTGGCGCAGGGCAATATCGCGCTGGTGCGCGAGGCTTTGCATGAGCGCAGCACGCTGCTCCAGAACGCACCGCACTTGGCGCAGCCGCTGCCATTCATCATGCCCTCGTACAAATGGTGGGAAGCCCCGTTTTACGGAACCGGCTTAAAAATATACGACGCTCTGGCCGGTAAAGCGGGCTTGGGCAAAACCGAGTTCCTGAGCAAAGCCCAAACCCTGCAAGCTCTGCCAACCGCGCAGTCGTCGGGCTTGAAAGGTGGCGTCAAGTACTGGGACGGCCAGTTCAATGACGCCAGACTGGCGCTGGCGCTGGCACGATCCGCAGCCAGCCAGGGCGCGCTGCTGGTCAACTACTGCAGGGCGAGCGATTTATTCTTTGAAAATGGCAAGGTGACCGGGCTACTGTGCCAAGACATGGAGTCCGGGCGTCACATCAAAATTAAGTCGCGATGTGTGATCAATGCGGCTGGTGTTTGGGTGGATGAATTGCGCCAGAAAGACGGCAATGCCAATCAAAATGATGGCCGCCGGCCCACCAAGCCCATGGTCGCACCCAGCCAGGGCGTGCATTTGGTGGTGGACCGCGAATTTCTGCAAGCTGATGTGGCCCTTATGGTGCCCAAAACCGCAGATGGCCGAGTCCTGTTTGCCGTGCCATGGCTGGGCAAGGTGATATTGGGCACCACCGACACGCAGCGGCACGACCTGGCACGCGAGCCTGCGCCGTTCAAGGAAGAGGTTGAATTTATTTTGAATGAGTCAGCCAGGTATTTAAGCCCCGCGCCACAGAGGCACGATGTCAAAAGCGTATGGGTCGGCTTGCGGCCCTTGGTGAAACCGCAGGACGAAGACGGCGGTGACAACACCAAGGGCTTGAGCCGTGAGCATACTGTGCTGGTCAGCCGCAGCAATCTGGTGACCGTGACCGGTGGCAAGTGGACCACCTACCGCGCCATGGCTGAAGATGTGCTGGAAAAATGTTTTCAGAAAGCCTTGATCGCGCGGCGCGCGGCGGGCGTTACCGCTCATTTGATGCTGATCGGTGCCGACCCATCGCATGCCGGGCAGTACACCTCCCTTTGCCAGCCTGAGGGAGGGCACTCGTACGGAAGCGAGCAGGCTGCAGTGGAGGCGTTGCCCGGTGCCGGTGTAGTGCTTGCCCCTGGCTTGACTGAAGCCATGGTCCGTTTTGCGGCGCGTTTTGAATACGCCCGCACGGTCGAGGATGTCCTTGCCCGCCGCTCCCGGCTGCTTTTTCTGGACGCGCAATTGGCGGGTTCTGTGGCGTCAAGTGTCGGACGCGTCCTGAGGGACGAGCTCGGTGTTGACCCCAAAACTGACGCGTTCTCTGCGCTTGCCAGAAGCTATTTGCATTTGCCTGCATAATTTTCTTGACGCAGGTTCTAATTTTCTGTCACAATAGCAGGCTTAGCTTTAAAAAGCATTAAGAATCTGCCCAGCAAAACCGGTGTGAGTGGTTCATACCGGTGACGACGGGCCCAAGACTGACTGATTGGTATTCTGACAAGCGCTAAAAAGACGCAGACAAGCGTTCTATAAACGATTGTTTTGGAGCCGAGCAGTGCAAGTTGGGAAATATTGAAATGATCCAAACTGAATCTCGACTGGAAGTTGCCGACAACACCGGCGCCAAGTCCGTCCTGTGCATCAAGGTGCTGGGCGGGTCTAAGCGTCGCTATGCAAGCGTTGGCGACGTTATCAAGGTAAGCATTAAAGAAGCTGCTCCGCGGGGTCGCGTCAAAAAAGGCGAAATCTACAGCGCGGTGGTGGTTCGCACTGCCAAGGGCATCCGCCGCAGTGATGGCTCACTGGTTAAATTTGACAGCAACGCAGCGGTGTTGCTGAACGCAAAGCTGGAGCCTATCGGCACCCGCATCTTCGGGCCCGTGACACGTGAACTGCGTACCGAGAAGTTCATGAAGATCGTGTCTTTGGCGCCTGAAGTTCTCTGAAGTTCACGCTAAGGAAACACTATGAACAAGATTCGCAAAGGCGACGAGGTCATTGTCCTGACCGGGCGTGACAAAGGCAAGCGCGGCAAAGTCTCGCTGCGCAAAGATGACTCCCATGTGATGGTCGAGGGCATTAACCTGGTGAAAAAACACACCAAGCCAAATCCCCTCAAAGGTGCCGTGGGTGGCATCGTTGAAAAAACAATGCCAATTCACCAGTCCAACGTGGCCATTTTCAATGCGGCTACCGGCAAGGCTGATCGGGTGGGCATCAAGTTGTTGGCGGATGGCAAGCGCGTTCGCGTTTACAAGTCCAGCGGTGAAGAAATCAAGGTGGCATAAAAATGGCACGTCTGCAAAAACACTTTCGCGAAAAATTGGCGCCGGAGTTGATGGTCAAGTTTGGCTATACATCACCGATGCAGGTTCCCCGCCTTTCCAAGATCACCCTGAACATGGGTGTGAGCGAAGCGGTGGCTGACAAAAAGGTGATGGACAACGCCCTTGGCGACCTTACCAAAATTGCCGGTCAAAAGCCTGTAGTGACCAAGTCCAAAAAGGCAATCGCCGGTTTTAAAATCCGCGAAGACCAGGCCATTGGCTGCATGGTGACCCTGCGCGGCGTTCAAATGTACGAGTTTCTGGACCGTTTTGTGACTGTGGCCCTGCCGCGTATGCGCGACTTCCGTGGTATTTCGGGTCGCGCCTTTGATGGCCGTGGCAACTACAACATCGGTGTTAAAGAGCAGATTATTTTTCCTGAGATTGAATACGACAAGGTTGACGCCTTGCGTGGCCTCAATATCAGCATCACCACAACGGCCAAGACTGATGAAGAGTGCAAGGCACTGCTTGTTGGCTTCCGTTTCCCGTTCAAGAACTGAGGCGACCTGTGGCAAAAATGGCTTTAATCGAGCGCGAGCTCAAACGTGACAAACTGGTTGCCAAGTACGCAAAAAAACACGCGGAACTCAAAGGCATAGCCAATGACGCAAAACGCAGCGACGAAGAGCGTGCGCAAGCCCGAATGGGATTGCAAATGCTGCCGCGCAATGCCAATCCAACGCGTCAGCGTAACCGTTGCGCCATCACGGGACGTCCCCGTGGCACGTTCCAGCACTTTGGCCTGGCACGCGCAAAAATCCGTGAAATGGCTTTTGCCGGTGAAATTCCCGGCATCGTCAAAGCTAGCTGGTAAGCCGACAGTCAAGTGGCAGGAGAAAAACTATGAGCATGAGTGATCCAATCGCCGACTTGCTGACACGCATTCGCAATGCGCAAATGGTGGCAAAACCCACTGTGTCGGTACCGTCTTCCAAAGTAAAAGTTGCAATCGCCCAAGTATTGAAAGACGAAGGCTATATCGACGGTTTCCAAGTGAAATCCCAAGACGGCAAGGCCGAACTTGAAATTGCCCTGAAGTATTACGCTGGCCGTCCCGTGATTGAGCGCATTGAGCGCGCCAGCCGCCCAGGCCTGCGTGTTTACCGTGGCAGCAATGCCCTTCCGCAAGTGCAAAACGGCTTGGGTGTGGCGATTGTCACTACGCCCAAAGGCGTGATGACTGACCGCAAAGCGCGTGCTACCGGTGTCGGTGGTGAAGTGCTTTGCTACGTCGCCTGAAACTGCATAGAGGAGTTAAAAAATGTCCCGTGTAGGAAAAATGCCTGTTGCCGTCCCCGCTGGTGTGGACGTGTCGATCAAAGAAGATCAAATCAGTGTCAAGGGTACTGGAGGCAATTTGTTTCTTGCCCAAAACGCACTTGTCAAGGTGGTCAGTGATGCGGGCAAGCTGAGCTTTGCGCCCGCCAATGATTCGCGTGAAGCCAACGCCATGAGTGGCACCATGCGCCAGCTGGTGAACAACATGGTCGTCGGCGTGACCAAAGGTTTCGAAAAGAAATTGAGCCTGGTGGGTGTGGGTTACAAAGCCCAGGCCCAAGGTGCCAAGCTGAACTTGACGGTGGGCTATTCGCATCCCGTCAACAAGGACATGCCAGCAGGCATCACCGTTGCAACGCCAACTCCCACGGAAATCGTGGTCAAGGGCGCGGACCGCCAGCGCGTAGGCCAGGTGGCGGCAGAGATTCGTGCGATTCGTCCCCCCGAGCCCTACAAAGGCAAAGGCATCCGCTACGCGGACGAAAAAATCACGATTAAAGAAACCAAGAAGAAGTAAGGGGCAGCTACATGTTGACCAAAAAAGAGCAGCGTCTTCGTCGGGCGCGTCAAACCCGGATTCGCATCGCCACACAAGGTGTAGCGCGTCTCACGGTGAATCGCACAAACCTGCACATTTACGCCAGTGTCATATCTGGCGATGGCGGCAAAGTGATCGCAACCGCATCCACAGCAGAAGCCGACATTCGCAAATCCCTGGGTGGCGCTGGCAAAGGCGGCAACGTTGCTGCCGCTCAAGCCATCGGCAAGCGTCTCGCTGAAAAGGCGAAGGCTGCCGGGGTTGAAAAAGTGGCGTTTGATCGCTCAGGTTTTGCGTACCACGGCCGCGTGAAAGCGCTGGCTGATGCAGCCCGCGCCGCTGGCTTGCAGTTCTAAGCAGATCGGAATAAGAAATGGCTAAAGTTCAAGCGAAGATGCAGGGCAAAGCAGAAGGCCCTGAAGACGGCATGCGCGAAAAAATGATCGCGATAAACCGTGTCACCAAGGTGGTCAAGGGTGGTCGGATTCTGGGTTTTGCGGCACTGACCGTGGTCGGTGACGGCGATGGACGAATTGGCATGGGCAAAGGCAAATCGAAAGAAGTGCCGGCGGCCGTCCAAAAAGCCATGGAAGAAGCCCGCCGCAACATGATCAAGGTGTCGCTGAAAAACGGCTCGATCCATCACAAGGTGATGGGCCATCACGGCGCGGCCAATGTGATGATGGCACCGGCACCCAAAGGTACCGGCATCATTGCGGGTGGCCCCATGCGCGCAGTTTTTGAAGTGGTGGGTATCACTGACATCGTCGCCAAGAGCCACGGTTCAACCAACCCCTACAACATGGTGCGCGCAACGCTTGACGCTTTGTCTGTTTCTACCACCCCGGCAGAAGTTGCTGCCAAACGTGGCAAAACAGTTGAAGAACTCTTCGTTTAACACCACGTTCTTCAACCCAAGTAAGGCAGGAGTTAAAAATGACGACAGAACAAAAAGTAGCGGCGGGAACTATGACGGCAGGCCGGGTGACGGTCCAATTGGTTCGCAGTCCAATTGGCTGCCAGGAATCACACCGTGCCACCGTCCGTGGTTTGGGGCTTCGGAAAATTCGCAGCACCAGCGAATTGGTGGATACACCCGAAGTGCGTGGAATGATTAACAAGATCAGTTATCTGGTCAAAGTGCTGTAAAAAGTGCTGTAAAGGGTTGATGATGGAACTCAATGGCATTCAGCCGGCAGACGGCGCTAAGCATTACAAACGACGTGTTGGCCGCGGTATCGGCTCAGGCCTTGGCAAAACGGCCGGTCGTGGTCACAAGGGGCAAAAGTCCCGCGCGGGCGGCTATCACAAAGTTGGATTTGAAGGCGGGCAAATGCCGCTTCAGCGTCGTCTGCCCAAGCGCGGCTTCAAGTCACACTTGCTGCAATTCAACGCAGAGATCACTCTGACTTCCTTGGAGCTTTTGGGTGCCGCTGAGGTTGATTTCCTGACGCTCAAGCAAGCCGGTTTGGTCAGCCAAAAAGCCAAAATTGTCAAGGTCATCAAGACAGGCTCAATCAGCAAGGCTGTGAAGCTGATTGGCATTGGTTCCACCGCCGGTGCCAAAGCGGCTATCGAAGCCGTTGGCGGCAGCGTCTCTTGATTTTGGCCCTATAGAAAGATCAAGTGGCTACCAACCCGACTCAATTGGCAAAGACCGGCAAGTTTGGCGACCTGCGCCGTCGGCTTGTGTTTTTGCTGCTGGCGCTGGTTGTGTACCGCATAGGAGCGCATATTCCGGTGCCCGGGATCGACCCGGCACAGCTACAGCAATTCTTTAAGGGCCAGCAAAGCGGCATTTTGGGAATGTTCAACGTGTTCTCGGGCGGTGCTCTGTCACGGTTCACGGTTTTTGCGCTGGGTATCATGCCGTACATTTCGGCGTCGATCATCATGCAATTGCTGACCTACGTGCTACCGGCCTTTGAGCAATTGAAGAAGGAAGGCGAATCAGGGCGCCGCCGGATTACCCAGTACACGCGATACGGGACGTTGGGGCTTGCGCTGTTTCAGTCGATGGGTATTTCAATTGCACTTGAGAGCTCTGCCGGTTTGGTGATCACACCTGGCTTCGGGTTTCGTATCACGGCCATTTTTACGTTGACGGCGGGCACGATGTTTCTGATGTGGTTGGGTGAGCAAATTACCGAGCGCGGTCTGGGCAATGGCATTTCGATTCTTATCTTTGGCGGTATTGCGGCCGGCCTGCCGAACGCATTGGGTGGCATGCTGGAGTTAGTGCGTACTGGTGCAATGAGCATCATCGTAGCTCTCTTTATAGCGATACTTGTCGTGCTTGTCATTTACTTCGTGGTGTTTGTTGAGCGCGGCCAGCGCAAAATATTGGTGAACTATGCGAGGCGGCAAGTTGGAAACAAGGTTTATGGAGGACAGTCTTCTCATCTTCCCCTCAAGTTGAACATGGCCGGCGTGATCCCACCGATTTTTGCATCTTCTATCATTTTGTTGCCAGCCACTGTGGTCGGCTGGTTCAGCACCGGCGAATCCATGAGATGGTTAAAGGACATTTCCGGATCCTTGACGCCTGGCCAGCCGGTCTACATCATGTTCTATACGGCAGCAATTGTGTTCTTCTGCTTCTTCTACACGGCATTGGTTTTTAACAGCCGTGAAACGGCCGATAATCTGAAAAAAAGTGGTGCGTTCATTCCTGGCATACGGCCGGGTGATCAGACTGCGAAGTACATTGACAAAATTTTGCTCCGTTTGACTTTGGCCGGCGCTATCTACATTACTTTGGTTTGTCTGCTCCCAGAATTCCTGATTTTGAAGTACAACGTGCCGTTTTATTTTGGCGGAACGTCGCTCCTGATTATTGTGGTAGTAACGATGGACTTCATGTCCCAAGTGCAGAACTACATGATGTCCCAACAGTATGAGTCGTTGTTAAAGAAGGCAAATTTCAAGTCTTCCTGAGGCCGTTGGTTTGTGAATTTGTGAACGATGTCAATAGACGACGTTGTTCAAATGCTGAGATAGGTTGCTGAGACGCCTTGCGCTTTATCCCGTGCACGAAATGTGCGCATGGTGAAGCGATAGTAGTCAGGTATTTTTGCGTGGCCCCGCGTTTCGGGGCGAGTTCAAAGTTTGAGGAGAATGAAATGAAAGTTTCGGCTTCGGTAAAAAAAATTTGCCGTAACTGCAAAATTATCCGGCGCAAGGGTGTTGTGCGTGTGATCTGCACAGATCCGCGTCACAAGCAGCGCCAGGGTTGATTGCAAGAGTATTAGAGGACGAAAATGGCACGTATCGCTGGTATCAATATTCCGCCGCAACAGCATTCTGAAATTGGCTTGACTGCCATCTTTGGGATTGGTCGCACTCGCGCTCGCAAAATTTGCGAGGCTTGTGGCATTGCTTACTCCAAGAAGGTCAAAGATTTGACTGATGGGGATCTGGAAAAAATTCGCGACCAGATTGGTCAGTTCACGATCGAAGGTGATTTGCGTCGCGAAACGACGATGAACATCAAACGACTGATGGACATCGGTTGCTACCGCGGATTCCGTCATCGCCGTGGCCTGCCCATGCGTGGCCAGCGCACACGCACCAATGCGCGCACCCGCAAAGGTCCGCGCAAGTCCGCAGCGTCGTTGAAAAAATAACAGGGATTGAGAGACCACTATGGCAAAAGCCCCCACCAATACCGCAGCTCAACGTGTGCGCAAAAAAGTCCGCAAAAATGTTGCGGATGGCGTTGCACACGTTCACGCCTCTTTCAATAATACGATCATTACCATCACGGATCGCCAAGGCAATGCCCTGTCATGGGCGTCTTCCGGCGGTCAAGGATTCAAGGGCTCGCGCAAGTCTACGCCTTTTGCTGCACAGGTGGCGTCTGAGGTGGCGGGCCGCGCAGCCGTTGAACAAGGCATCAAGAACCTTGATGTTGAAATCAAAGGCCCGGGTCCTGGTCGTGAATCTTCAGTTCGCGCCCTGGCCGCGCTTGGCATTCGCATCAATATGATTGCTGATGTCACCCCCGTGCCGCACAACGGTTGTCGGCCCCAGAAACGCCGCCGTATTTGATTGCTTTGCGATTAATTGCGATCTGTTGCGATCAATTGCGGTCGTAGCCAGTTTTTTTAACAAGCCCACCGCCATCAACCGCCGTTGATGGCTCCCGCAGTTCACTGCGGCAGATGACATAAAGGAAGTTCAAGTGGCACGCTATCTAGGCCCCAAGGCCAAACTTTCACGCCGTGAAGGCACAGACCTGTTCCTCAAAAGCGCTCGTCGCTCAATTGGAGACAAGGCAAAATTCGATTCCAAACCCGGTCAGCACGGTCGCACCTCGGGCGCTCGTACCTCAGACTACGGTTTGCAGTTGCGCGAGAAGCAAAAAGTCAAGCGTACGTACGGCATTTTGGAACGCCAGTTCCGGCGCTACTTTGAAGAGGCTGATCGCCGCAAAGGTAACACCGGTGCGAACCTGTTGTTCTTGTTGGAGTCGCGTCTGGACAACGTCGTGTACCGTATGGGGTTCGGATCAACGCGCGCGGAAGCCCGTCAATTGGTCTCGCACAAGGCTCTGACCGTCAATGGTCAATCCGTCAATATCCCTTCTTACCTGGTCAAGACGGGTGACATCATTGCGGTGCGCGACAAATCCAAAAAGCAAAACCGGATTGTTGAAGCCCTTCAGTTGGCTCAGCAAGTGGGTATGCCTGCCTGGGTTGAGGTCAGCCTTGACAAAGCGGAAGGTGTGTTCAAGAAGGTGCCGGATCGCGATCAGTTTGCTGCGGATATCAATGAATCGCTGATTGTAGAGTTGTACTCGCGTTAACCATATTGCGTGACGTTGACTCTCACGAGTCAAGTTTAGTCACGTTTTTCAATTGAAATCGTTCCTGGGTTGCGGGGCACCGCCACTCAGGTGCTTCACCAGCCTTACCGGGGTAACGAGCCGGGGGTATTGAGAGGAAGTCTGCATGCAATCAAATCTGCTAAAACCCAAAGCAATCAATGTGGAGCAACTAAGTTCCAATCGCGCCAAAGTGGCGCTGGAGCCTTTCGAGCGCGGCTACGGCCATACGTTGGGCAATGCCTTGCGTCGAGTGCTATTGTCGTCCATGCCTGGCTATGCCGCAACGGAAGTCACGATTGCCGGTGTTTTGCACGAATACTCGTCTATCGATGGTGTGCAGGAAGATGTTGTCAACATTCTCTTGAACCTCAAAGGTGTTGTCTTCAAATTGCACAACCGAGAGGAAGTTACGTTGAGCTTGCGCAAAGACGGCGAAGGCATTGTAACGGCTGCTGACATACAGACGCCCCACGACGTTGAGATCGTCAACCCTGAGCACGTCATCGCAAATCTGTCCCATGGTGGCAAGCTTGATATGCAGATCAAGGTTGAAAAAGGGCGTGGCTATTTGCCCGGCTCCATGCGCCGCCATACCGATGAACCAACCAAATCGATTGGCAGGATCGTCCTGGATGCATCGTTCTCGCCGGTAAAGCGGGTTAGCTACACGGTTGAGAGCGCTCGCGTTGAGCAGCGCACCGATCTGGATAAGCTGGTTGTGGAAATCGAAACTAACGGTGCTATTTCAGCAGAAGATGCTGTTCGTGCGTCCGCCAAGATTCTGGTTGAGCAACTGGCCGTATTTGCCCAACTGGAGGGAAGCGAGCTAGCCGCATTTGACGCACCAGCGCCACGCGGCAACACGCAGTTCGATCCTATTCTGCTGCGCCCGGTCGATGAACTTGAATTGACGGTTCGTTCTGCCAATTGCCTGAAGGCTGAGAATATTTACTACATTGGCGACTTGATTCAGCGTAGCGAAAATGAGCTGCTCAAGACCCCCAATCTGGGTCGCAAGTCGCTCAATGAAATCAAGGAAGTGTTGGCATCCCGCGGTCTGACTTTGGGCATGAAGCTTGAGAGTTGGCCACCTGCCGCGCTCGAAAAGCGTTAGTTCTAAGAGCCCGCTGAAATGGGAAAGTGTTAAGTCGCCCAATGTGGGCGAGTGCCAATGGCAGTACCTGATACGGCTGCCAGTTATATTAATAAAGGATAAGCACCATGCGTCACGGACACGGACTTCGTAAACTCAACCGCACCAGCGAGCACCGACTCGCTATGTTGCGCAACATGATGAATTCGCTCATTGCGCATGAAGTCATCAAAACTACAGTGCCCAAGGCGAAGGAATTGCGCCGTGTTGTGGAGCCCATGATCACTTTGGCCAAAGAGGCCACGGTTGCAAATCGGCGCCTGGCGTTCGATCGGCTTCGTGATCGCGACAGCGTCTCAAAATTATTCAATGATCTCGGTCCTCGGTTCAAGGCTCGTCCCGGTGGCTACACGCGCATCTTGAAAATGGGCTTTCGAGTGGGTGACAACGCACCTATGGCCTTGGTGGAATTGGTGGACCGCCCAGAAGTGGTCGATGCACCAAGCGACAACGCAACAAAGGATTAATGAGCTATAATATACTTTTATCGCGCGATGGAGCAGCCTGGTAGCTCGTTGGGCTCATAACCCAAAGGTCGTAGGTTCAAATCCTACTCGCGCAACCAACATCCATGCCTTGTAGGCTGGTAGCAAACGCCCACTTCATGTGGGCGTTTTTCTTTTGGTGCGCCCAGCATGGGCTCACTCTTGGAGGTGTAAGTCCTCCCGCGAGCTGGTCACAGTGAGCGAAGTTAAGCGCAACTGCATGAGGGCGACCAAGTGTGGGAAGGAAGCGAGAAGCGTAAATCACGAGCCGATGGACAAGAACCAGTTAGAAGGCGGTGCCGACCAAGGCGAGCGGGCCAATAACCGCGAAGCTTTTGTGACCAAAAGTCAGGCGGCGTAAATCTGGCGGTTGTGTGATGAAGGAGTGCGTTCTTACCTGGGGAGATCTCGCCTTGTGCCTGAAAGGGCGGCAGTGTCGAGCTGGAGCGAGAAGTCAGCAGAGGTCGTAGTAGTCCAAGGCGAAGCCCCTTGTGGGAGAAGACCGAGGGCGAAGGACCAAACGAGGAGGAGAGTTCAAGGCCATGACGATGCAGCAGGAATTGCGTCAGATGCCCGAGAAATCGGGGCTGGCGGGGGCAGCGCACGGTGAAGCCGTGTGCGAACCTGCCAGCGACGAAGGCGGTTGCCCGCGACATGCAACCCAGAACACGGGGTCAGCGCTGTTGCAAGCGGCGCTGACAAGAGAGAACCTGCAACGAGCGTTCAAGCGAGTGCGGGCCAACAAGGGGGCTGCGGGTGTGGACGGACTGGACATAAACCAGACGGCGCGACATCTGGCAACCCATTGGTCTGGCATTCGCGAACAATTGTTATCAGGAACGTACTGCCCCAATGCGGTACGCCGAGTGATGATCCCCAAGCCCGATCTGATCTTTACCCAGAGTCAATCCTGCTGGACACGGGCATTTGTGTCGCATCGCTCATGACGTGCCACATGGCTGCGATGTCATCCAAGCGCTGCAACCCGAGCCACAGTGTTTGCGTTCCCGGTTCACCATCGCTTTTGCGCCCGAGGAACCCACCCAGACTGGAAACCCGTCGAATGGCTTCGCACAAAGTTGGCGGCTCAGCTGAAGGTACGCGGTTTTTCGTGGTGAACACCATCAGCGCTTTCCACTCGAACTCCTCGAAATACACCGTACATGGTGATTGCGGAACTTCGCGACCGAGCTTGTTGAGATAGTAGATGCGCCAGGCCACCACCAGATCGATCGCCAGACAGGCTTCAATCCGAGCTGCGTGGCCGAGTTGGCGCTGCTCAATGCGGCAGCCACTTTTCAAGGTGCGATGCAGCACCTCGATACCCCAATGGCGTGCGTACCACATCAGCTTTTCGCTGGCCTGCTCCAAGCTTCTCACCTGGACTGTGGTCAGCAGCATCCACTCCAGCGGTTTGACGCCCTGCGGGGCTTCTTGCTCCTGTGCCAAGACGGCCCACACGGCAATAGCCGATCCTCCTTTGTGC
>JANMVO010000628.1:0-1889 GCA_031392805.1 Rhodoferax sp.
CCTGATGTGGATTCCGACATTGATTTCTGACCCGGTTTGTCCCGTTGTTGAAGGGGGTTGGTTTATCAGCATTGTCATCGGCGACGACCCATCATTTTCATTGATGATGATTCAGCTATTAATTTCCATTTTGCATCAACACGAAAAGCGCCCCAGCACCATGAACCGGCGGCAACTCAAGCCATGGGTCTGGTGCTGCGGGACGTCGTCAGACTAAGACTATTCCCTTTTTCGCCTTGCAATCTCATCAACAATTTCGCGCCACACTCCGCTCACCTTCTCCCAATCAGCACGCTCGCGCAAATAACGAACTGTGGAAACCACATCGTTTAGCACTAACCCGCCGATGCTGGGATGTACCGCGCCGATATGTGCCGGCAGAGCCTCATCCCAACCGTCAAACGTAGGCTACCGGTGAAACTTGTAGTCAGCCGAGCCCATTTTGCCCAAGCTAATCGTCAGTCGCTACGCTCAAGCCGCCAGCGACGCAATATACGCAGCGTAGCTGTAGCTGCGGTTTTTCTTCTGACCAGTCTGCTCAGTCACGATTCCCAGGTCTTCCAGCAGCTTGACTGCCGCATTGGCAGTAGGGAAACTGGTGCCCAGCTTCTGGCGTACCTGTTCGATGTTGAAGCGCGGCATCATGGGCAGCATCTCAAACAAGCGGTAGCTTGCGGGCCCTGCTTTAGGCGATGCCAGAAGTTTGCGGCGGTCTGCCGCCAATAGCGAAGCGATGGCCACGATGTTGCGCTCGGCATGCAGGGCGGCCACGGACACCCCTTCCAGAAAAAACGCAACCCAGCCCTCCCAATCGCCTTCGGTGCGCACGTTGGACAGGCGGCGGTAGTACTCGGCCTGGTGTTGCTTCAGATATCCGCTGAGGTACATCAACGGCTGCGGCAGCAGATCCCAATGCTCCAGCAACGCGGCAATCAGCAAGCGGCCAATGCGGCCATTGCCATCCAGAAACGGGTGAATCGTCTCAAATTGCACGTGAACCAGTGCCGTCTTCACCAGCGGCGGCAGCGCCTGCAATACATTGTCTCTATCGTGAATAAAGTGCTCCAGGTCTGCCAGCAATGCGGGCACCCGCTCGGGTGGTGGTGGCACAAACACTGCGTTGCCTGGCCGCGTGCCGCCAATCCAGTTTTGCGACCGGCGCAACTCGCCGGGTTGTTTGCCACGGCCCCGCGCGCCATCCAGCAGCAAGCGATGCGCGTCGCATAACAGGCGCACACTCAGGGGCAGACGGCTCGCGTCACGCATGTTGTCCTGCACCAACCGAAAGGCCCGCAGGTAGTTCGTTACCTCTTCCACGTCGTCGGCATTGCTGACCGCAAAGCCCGCTTCTTCATCAAACAAATCCGCCAGCGTGGCTTGAGTGCCTTCTATCTGAGAGGTGAGCAGCGCCTCTTTGCGGATGGCGCTGTACAGCAACCAATCCACCGACGGCACCAGCCCAGACACGCCCGACAGCCGGGCCAGCGCCAACTCGGCCACGCGGTTGGCCTCCACAAAGCATTCCGGTGCCAGCGCGGGTTTGAGCGGCGGCAGCGGGTACGGCACAAACGCCCGGACGGACTCGCCCAAGGTGGTAGAAATGGCGTAGGTGCCTGAGGCGCGCATGATATTAAAGATTTCTTTAATTTTACGAAATCAAATTAAAGCAATCTTTAATAAAAAATGCAAGCATGAAAGAGCATTTGAATATCAGTTCAACTGGGCCACTCAAATCCGCGTAACCACCTCCATCACCACCGAAATCGTCACCACCCCCAACACCGTAGACACCGCCACCCCCGCCGTCACCAGTTCCTGCGCCACCTCATAGCGCTGCGAAAACATGAAGACGTTGGCACCAATCGGCAGCGATGCGGCGACGATCATCA
>JANMVO010000457.1:0-9614 GCA_031392805.1 Rhodoferax sp.
AAGCTGGGTGTAGACACCGTTGAGCTGGCGCATGCCGGCTGACAGGTTGGCATCGGGCGTCTGCACCAGCAGGTGGTAATGGTTGTCCATCATGCAATAGGCTTGCACCGACCAGTTGAAGCGTTTGCACACCTGCGCCAGGACATTCAGTGTTGGTGCTCAAGCAGTATCAAGGCATTCCCATCCTGGTCGGGCGGCAGGCGCTGGAACTGTTGGCGGTTTGAGGCTGTTGGCTTGGCTGAATGCTCGCGTCAATTGACTCAGACTAGATGGCGTATGCCCATGCCGAAAATTGATTTTTATCGGATTGCAGAAAGCCTTGCCGGGCTGCAGAAGTCGCTCTTCGTGCATTAAATAGATCGTCAATCCAATAGATACGGGCGTGAACAGCTATTGAATATGTAGCGCATGAGGGCTGTCGATGCCAAGTTGGGAGCCCGCCATCGCGCAGGATATGCAATACAAGACCTGAGCCCGGCCTTGTGACCCCGGCCTTCCCAAGTTGACCTGACTATGCGCTAGAAGCGTACAATTAATTCATGCTGTTTGTCGAACTCACCCCGTTTATCGCCTTCAGAGCAGCGCATTGGACAGACGACGAGTTGCGGGCACTGCAAAATCACTTGCTGGAAAACCCCAGTGCTGGTGACGTGATTCGTGGCAGCTCGGGTTTGCGCAAACTGCGATGGGCAGCCTCGGGGCGCGGCAAACGCGGCGGGGCCAGGGTCATTTATTACCACTACGTTTCAAGTGAACGTATTTATCTGATTTACGGCTATGCCAAAAGCGATCAAGAGGACTTGACACCTGAACAGATCAAGCTGCTGGTGCAACTCATGAAGGACATCACCCATGGATAAACAACACTTCAACCAACTGGTCAAAGGCGTGAAAGAAATGAAGCGCCATATCGCGGGCAAAACCGTGCGCGGCGCTGTTGCGGTTGAACTCGCCGTGCCTGATGTACGCGTCATCCGCGAAGCCGCACAGGTCAGCCAAAGCCAGTTTGCCAAATTGATTGGCGTGAACCTGCGCACCCTGCAAAACTGGGAACAACACCGCACCCGCCCCACCGGGCCCGCACGGGCGCTTCTCAAAATTGTAGCGTCCAACCCCAAAGCCATTGAGGCGCTGGATACGTGATGACGCAGACGCGTAGCTGTAAACGCTATTCTTTGGATAGCTGTTTGCGCACGTATCTATTGGGCCAGTAGCCTGTTTTATGCCTAAAAATTGGTTTTCAGGGGCTGCACGAAGCTTTGGCAGGCTGTTGCGGCCTGATTTGTATGCATTGAATCGACCGCTAGCCCAGTAAATACGGGCATGAGTAGCTATTTAATATGTAGCGTTTTGACTTGCTGACAATGCAAGATGGGAGAACTGACCCTCAACCTACGGGACACCTGATTCTTTTGCAAAACCCATTTTCCAGAAAACCAAAATGCCTGATTTTTTTGGATTGAATTTTGGCAATCCAGCATACTCGTTGCTAGGCCAACCGTCCTTCGTATCGGCAGCTATCGCTTTTTCTTCTATGCAAATGAAAACGGCGAGCCGTATCATATTCACGTTCAGCGCGAGCGCATGTTGGCAAAATTTTGGCAAAACTGTCGACTTGGCCGGTAGCGCTGGCCAGCAGCAGCGGATTCCCCGCTCAGGAGTTGAACAAGCTCCTGAGCATGGTTGAGGCCAATCAACAAACTTTCGTGGAGTCCTGGAATGGATTCTTTAGTTCTTAAAGTTGAACCGCGCGCCATGGCGGTCGTGTGTTCCGATGACGAGCTGCGGGTGTCATTGACCGATGGCCGCTGGTTGTCCGTTCCCATCGCATGGTTTCCACGCCTTGCGCATGCCTCTCCAGCCGAGCGCAGCAACTACGAGCTTTTGGGCGAGGGGCAGGGCATTCATTGGCCTGGCGTGGATGAAGATATTTCGGTACTGGGGCTGATTGCCGGGCAACCGTCGGCCGAGTTCAAGGCGGCATTCGCCTGACCGTTCGATACACCTTGTGCCCACGTACCCGCTTCGCTGCGGTCTGATTCGATTCGCTCGATTGCTACCAAATAAATAGCTGCTTGCGCCCGTAGCTATTGGGGCGGTAACCTGTTTGATGCCTAAAGATTTTTTACAGTTCAATCTGGTCTCCGTCGGGGCCAGACGCTGACTTCGAATTTCTCATCTATGCTCAATTTCGGCTGCTAGTTTGACAAGATACTGCGGTACGGAGCTTGCTTTCATAGCTGATTGAAATTGTTCAAGATGGGTGTCCTTAAGTTTCAGCCTGCGACAGGATAGAGAAATCAAGAACTCAGGAAGCGCGTTGCCTTTTCCGTGGCTCCAACCTTGTATTTCGGCCAGGAGGATATCAAGCATTTCGGAGCTACATCCCTCATCTACGGAATAGCACAGCTCTTCGGAAGATGCAGCGCGTAAAAACGCGCCTCGTAAAACTGCATCGTTGTAGTCTTTGAAATTTGACGGGCAAAGCAAGACCTGCCCGTACACCGACTGGGTCCAGCGGAGCGGCACGCTGCCTCTTGACGTGGAAGGTTTCAAGCCTTCGTTTTCGCAACGGGTACACGCTAACAAGTTGGCTACGACTGCATATATGTCTGCTTGGGAAATCTGGTCTTTGTCGATTTTTGTATTGAGGTAGACAAAATCGTTCGCAATCTGAAGCTCCCCATCCTTTCCAGGTAGAAATAATTGGTCCACGATGGACGAAGAGGATTCCAGCCAGTTGAGCCGATCAGCGAGTTCGTCTGGCAACTCGCTATCGCTCCTCAGGGCTTGCAGAAATTCCAATTCCTGTGTCCATGCTGCTAGACCTTTTCCTGCCCATGGCAGCATGAACTCAACAGCTCCGCGATAGATGAAAGTATCGGCGCCATACTCCCCCCATGATAGGAATGTCCTCAGGTCCGAAAGATTTCGTGCTGAATCGGCCACTGTCACGACTGATAGATAGGATACGCAGCCCATGGGCACCTTAGCTCTCAATTGCGCGTTGATGCCGCGTAGTGCTGCATGGTCGAAAAGGTGCCCGATGGCGACTAACACGTTGCCGCCCTCGACCGGGGGTAAATTGCCCAAGACGTCTGCTTTCACTACCTTGGCCTCCGCCAAAACGTTGAATAGCCTTGCCTCAATTGCAAGCTCGTCAAACAAGTCTTCGTCTATTCCTACCAGCACCACATACGTGACTGGTGCCGGCGTGAATCGAGTAAGTAGGCGTACGTATTTTTGGCGAACAGAGGCGCTCGCAATTAGCAGTCCCCTCACATCGACTTCGATATCTGTTTGGTGCGAAGATGCGGAACGAAGCGCGACCTTTAACAGTTTGGCGCGGCTGAGCGATTCGATGTCGTCCCTTGCGTCCTTGGGCTGGGAGCCATGGCTCACCCTTAATCTCTTGATGCCTCTGTTCTCTAATAAAAATTGATCTCCAGAAAGCTCCGCCAAGATGAAGCCTTTCTGGCAAAGAGTACAAGATGCCGCTGGTTGATTTTCGACAAGTGGATATCCAAAGGTTCGGCCAGGGCGGTAGGTCAAGTCGCAGAGCAGCTTGCCCTTGGTTTGCATTGCTGGAGAAGAACTGAGCAAAAACAACGTAAGAAGTGCGTCCTCGTGAACATTGAGGCCAATCAGCCTGGATGCAAGCTCTCCAGACGTTGAGGCAGAAACAAGTATCAAGTCCCCAGTACCAAGCAATGGCAATTTTTCTATACCACCGTAGGAACTGAATGACTTGCCAGTAGGCATCATCTGCCACAGCGCATTGAAGGCAGCGATTCGTTGCATTACATATACGACGGTCAGTAAGGGTGCAGTGTCTACGAAGATGCGCCTTGGCTTTCCACCTTTAAGCACGCACAGCGCGAAAAAACCGACTACCGTGCATGCGGATGTTGACAATAGAACGCTGCTGGTTCGCAAAAATTTGTCGGCGTGTTTACCCGAGGCCTTTCCGAAGTGAACGCCTACCGGCGCATCTACTCGTCCGCCAAATCGGTCAAACAGGTCAAATAGCCAACCTTGGCGCAGTTCTTCTGGTAGTGCTCGCTCTGCCGCCGCCACCACTACTTTTCCCGACAGGAAAAGCGGACAGATGAACGCTGCCAGTCCTGTCTCTGGTAAATGTCTTAGTGCGACGAACGCAATTTCCCCCGCAACCCCAGGCATGGTGGCGCTTGCCCTATGAACGCTGCTACCAGTTGCCAAATGTTCGTTCAAGAGGGGTTCCCTGATAAACGGGGCCATGACGCATATCAGGCTGGTATTAGGCCGATGGTTAAGCACGTCCCGCACATCTGCACCAATCTCAGAACCGGTCAGGGAATCATCGTCATAAATGAGAAGGCATGCCTCCGCCTCAAATGCATCCTTGCGGAATCGCGTGGTGAGTTGAAGTGCACGCATGCTGGTTAGTCGAGCGGCACAATAACGCGGACCGAGGACCCAGTCAGTACTTCGTTGGCCGATGGAATCGCAAGGTACTGTTTTTCAACATCAACCAGTTTAGGCTTTGGTCGGCCTGGGCGGTCGGGCGAATCCGCAGCCTCCATCTGGGTAGGGAGCGCACCTTTCATAAAGCTTCGGTAGGCAAACAGCCGACCAGTACGGATTTCGATTTTCCCATTCAAAGTATCCAGAGCCCTAAGAACCTCATAGAGTCCCATCGCCCTATGACCTGCACGAGAATCGGCCAAGTCGGGGTAGTAGTGTCGCTCAAGGCAGTTGTGCAAGACTTTCCACTCCTCCTTTAGATCTGTCTCTTTTGTAAGGGGACGCTTGCTGTACGAGGGGTAGTACCCGACCCCCGAATCAAATACCGACAATTCCAAACATGGTGCGTAGACCAGGGGAGGCTTATCCTTCCCAATCTTCTGTTGCGGGACCAAAACCTTGATTCGTTTAATGACAAGGCCTCGAATGCCGTCAGGCTTGACTGGCGCCCCGGTCAACTCAAGTTTGCCGTGTATGTCGGTGTTTTCAAATAGCTCTGCAACTATGACGCCAAGCGCCATGCTGAACGAAAAGGAGTTCGCTCGTTCAACATCGTTCGCAATTTGTCTGGCCAGAATGTCGACAACCATAGTCTCAAAATCGTCGCGACTTCGGAGGTTGCCAGTTTTTGGGTCATAGAGGTCAGTAGGCCGTCCCTGACCGCGAGAGTCTGCGCAGACCAGTATTTGGGTGTCTGCGAACAAGTCTGCTTTTAGTTGGTACTTCGCCAAGCTATGGCGAACTTTGCTCACGTCCAATGGGGATTTGTGACCCTGTGCATCAACTACTTCATGCTGAGCATTTTGAATCAGGAGTAGTACGGCGAGCATTGGATAAATTGCCGGCGAGGCAACCACTCGCTTTGCAATGCCATGTCCCCAAACAACTATTAAGCCTGTACTCAGGCGTGGCAACGTGAGCAGGCGTTGAATTGCCAAAACCTCGGATTGGAATGGCTCTGCGGCGAGCAACTCTTCGTAATCGTTTGGGACGTTGACCTCAGGCGCACTCAATCCCGCCGCAAGCATTGCAGCTACGACCTTGTCATCGAGCAAGGCGTCAGGCAACTGGATATTAAATTTGTATGTGGGCATTAAAATGTTTGCTGGCTATCACTTAGGTCGAAAAGTGACTAATAGTGGACTCTATAACAGTCCACTTACTTGCGCTGCTTGGCAACCAAAGGGTCAGCATCACGGCCGCGCTTCCCCTTGCTTATAGACTTGTCGCCGCGCTGCGTTCGGATGCGCTCCAGCAGAGCGCTGGCGGATTCGTCGTTTGGATCTTGCGGCACCAGTTCGCCACGGAAGGCCTTCGCCAGCAGGGAGGGGGTGAGTTTTTCTACCTGGACACGGGCGGCGGTGTAGCGGGCTTCGAGCCGGTCAGCGAAGGCGAAGAGGGCTTCGACGCGGTGGACGATTTCGGTTTGTTCTGATAAAGATGGAAGTGTGAAGCGTGTGCTCTTGAGGTCCGCACCCGAGATGCCCTTTTGGCCGGCACTCGACTTGATGAAGTTTTCGATCTGTCGTCTCACGGGCTCGCTGCCAAACACAACCTCAATGAACTCCGAATGAGCCATGGACTCTTTGACTCGGACCCGAATAAGTTTGTCTGGATAAACGTAGCCTTTTGCGTCGTGTTTGAGCGAGGCGCAAACTCCCACAAATTCAAGACTTCCGTTGTACCGCGTGAAAAGCAGGTCATGCTTTTGCAGCGAGTATTGCGAAGCATCCTTATCAGTAACCACGAGATAGCGATGGTCCGCTAGGTCTAATCTTCCAGACCGAACGGCACTTATTCTGAGAATTTTGGCCCCCGGCGGGGTTTCAGTCGGTTTGGGGGCCATTCCATTGCGCATGTCCACAATCACGTCGTTCAAACACACTTTTTGCCATTCACTGAGGCAGCCAGTGTCGGTACGCCACTCTTCCGTCAACTTGCCCGACGTGGCAGCAGCGAGCACGGATTGACGAAAACGTTTGAGGATGACGGGGATGCGGTCGAGGCGATCGCGGCAGGCGTCCACCCGCGCCAGCACGGCGTCGAGTTTGTCTGCGATGCGGGTTTGTTCGTTGCGGGGAGCGAGCGAAATGCTAGCTTCGGAAAGGTACTCTCTGGGCACACGCTTGTGGCCAACTGATCCCGTCATTTGCAAAGCACCTTCACGTAAAAATGCCTCTGTTTTGAACAACGCCAATAGATAGCGCGAGTCAACCAGTTCTGCGTGTGGTCGGTTGACAAAATATTCGGTACTTCCGGCGCCAACGCCATTGGGCATTCCGCTGACGAGTCCGGCTTTTCCGTTTTCAAAACAGGGCGTGATCTTGGCAAGCAGCACATCGCCGTTGCGAAAGTGCGTGTAGCCCTTCTTGATTCCAGCCCATGGACGTGGGTCGTGTGCAACGCCGGAACGGTAGTCTTTACCGAGCATCGTCATGGGAACGAAGCCTGCAATGGTGTCGTCGGTGATGTCAGAGTTTTTTGGGTTGAGATCGGTTAGATCTCGCACTTTGGCAAGTGCCCAGCCAATCGGTAAATCACTCATCCTCGCCTCCTTCCAACAACACACCGCGCCGCGCCAGCCGTTCACGTGCTTCGATCAGGGTCTGGCGTTGAACCAGTTCAAATCCCCCCTGGCCCCCCTTTTTCAAAGGGGGGGAATTGGGTGGCCAGGGTTCTTTTTTTAAAGGGGGGAAAGATACGGGGAGTTCCGTTGCAGCCGCGCAAGCCTCATGCCCAAGGTGACTTACTCCCCCCTTAGCAAAAGGGGGGCTGGGGGGGATTCCGGCGATGACACCAACCACCGCCTCCATCTCCAACAACACCTGTCGGTTATCAAAACGCAGCACACGCAGCCCCAAGCCCACAAGATAAGCGTCACGCTGCTGATCAGCAACCTGGTTTTGCGGTTCAAGATGTTGACTGCCATCGAGCTCCACCACCAGACTGGCCGCCGGACAGTAAAAATCGACGATGTATTGCCCCAAGGGCTTCTGACGATAGAACTGCCAGTTGTTGACCTGCTTGCGGCGCAGGCGGTACCAAAGCTTTTGTTCGGCGTCGGTCATATTGCTGCGTAACGCACGCGAGTTCTGTTTCAGGCGTCGGTTGTATGGCAGCGTCATTCAGCCAACTCCTCACCCAACTCTTCCAATATTCCCCGTAACTCCTCTATCGCCGCTTCCAGTTCACCCATGGCTTCCTGCGCCAGCAGCGCCGGTTCCGGCAAATCCTGCGCATCGGTGGCGTTGTCGTCTTTCAGCCAGGCGATGTCGAGGCTGTCGCCGCGCGCTGCGATCTGCTCGCGTGTGAAGCGGCGGAAGCGTCCTGTTTCACCCGTGTCTTTGCGCTTGGCAAGTGCCTTGACGCCGCCGAGCGGATCGTCACCGAAGGCCGCCTCAAAGTCGGCGAAGTGCTCGCGCGTCAATTGGGTGCGCTTACCGAATTGCGGCATGTTGGCGCGCAGGTCGTAAATCCAGACTTCCTTGGTGTTGCCTTTGTCTTTCTCGCCCCGGGTGAAGAACAGCACATTGGTCTTGACACCCTGGGCGTAGAAGATGCCGGTGGGCAGGCGCAGGATGGTGTGCAGATTGCCCTTGTCCATCAGGTCACGGCGGATGTCGGCGCCTACGTTGCTCTCGAACAGCACGTTGTCGGGCAGCACCACGGCCGCGCGGCCACCGGCTTTGAGGCCGCGATAGATGTGCTGCAGAAAGGCAAATTGCTTGTTGCTGGTGGGGTAGGTGAAGTCGTCCCGGCTGGGCAGGCCACCGCCTTTTTTGGTGCCAAAGGGTGGGTTGGTGAGGATTAGCGTTGCTTTGGGCAGGCTTTGGCCTTCGGGGCTGAGCGTATCGCCGTAGCGAATGCCGCCGTCAATGCCGTGCAGCATCAGGTTCATCAGCGCCAGGCGGTGGGTGTCTTGCACATGCTCCATGCCGTAAAAGGTGGCGTTGCGGTATTTGCGCTGCTGGGCGTCGGTGAGCGCGTCAAAGTCGTGGTGCGTGCGCAGATAGTGGTTGGCGGCGATGGGGAAGCCGCCTGTGCCTGCGGCCGGGTCCTGAATGATGTCGGCCAAGGTGGGCTTCATGACCGCCACCATGCAGTCGATCAGCGGACGGGCGGTGAAGTACTGGCCCGCGCCGCTTTTCTTTTCGTTGGCGTTTTTCTCCAGCAGGCCTTCATAGAGGTCGCCCAGGTCTTCGCGGTGCACGCTGTACCAGTCGATCTTGTCGATCTCGGCCACCAGGGTGGACAGCGTGGATGGCTTTTTGATGAAGCTGCTGGCGTTGGCGAAAATTTCCCGCACCAGCGTCGAGCCGTGGCTGCCCAGATGGATGAGGAGGATTTTGTAAAACTCCAGCCGGTCCGGCGCGGTCCGGGCTTCGAGGTCGGCCCAGCGATGGTCTGCGGGGAGCTGGTCTTCGGCGCCGGTTTCCTTCGCCATTTTGAGGAAGAGCAGATAGGTCAGCTCGGTGACGTACTGGTGGTAGGTAACGCCGTCATCTTTGAGGATGTTGCAGAGGTTCCAGAGTTTGGCGACGATGTCGGAGGTGATTTTTTTCATTCAGTTTGGCTAGGGGTAACTTGTTCAGGCTGTAGGTCGGGCGTCTTGCCACCACATTGAATCGTTGAAGGCTTCCAGCACCTGCTGGAGTTGGCCGTTAAAAATCTTGTCGAGCCGGGTGAACCCGCCGCCCTCGCGTTTGAAAACGAGGTCGGGGTCGTCCAGGGCTTCGCGGTCAACCAGCAGGTTGGCCGTGGTTTGTGCCGCGATGCGTTTGAGCCAGTCGCGCTGCGGCGCGGTCCAGGGTTTGTTGGCCAGAATTTTCTGCAAGGCGTGATCGACGCGCTCGCTATAGGGCAGCAAAGCATCGCCAATGGCGGCCTGACGGATGAAGCCGATGATGCGCGCCGCAATGTCCTGATTGGTCATTTCGCGCCAGGCGGAGGCGAGGTTGGTTTCGGTGAAACCGGCTTTGTCGAGCTCCAGCGCCAGCTCACGCAGCTGCTTGCGGGTAAGGTCGCGCGGGCGGGTGAGCACGGTCATCAGGGCTGGGATGTCGTTGCTGTGGCTTTGGATGAAGGCGCTGAATTCCTTGAGGTAGTCC
>JANMVO010000462.1:0-1889 GCA_031392805.1 Rhodoferax sp.
CGCAGCACCGGCACCGGCGCTGGAGCCACCCGGCGTCTTGCTCACGTCCCACGGGTTGCGCGCCAGCGGGTGAAAGCTGGACAACCCGCTGGACAGCATGCCGTAGTCGGACATGGTGGTTTTGCAGAGGACCACGGCACCGGCTTCGCGCAGACGCGCGGCGGGCGGCGCGTCTTGCGCAGCAGGCGTGAGCACCGTTGCCGCCGTGCCCAGCGGCGTGGAGTCGCCCCGTGTGGCGATGTTGTCTTTGATGGTGACCGGCACACCGTCCAACAGCCCGCAAGGCGCACCTTTCAGCCAGCGTGCTTCAGAGGCCTTGGCCTGCGCCAGTGCCACCTCTGGCCGCAGCAGGTAAGTGGCGTGGATGTGCGGCTCCCACTGCGCGATGTGGTTCAGGACCGACTGTGTGACTTCAACGGGCGACAGGTTGCGGCTGCGGTAAGCGCGCAGCAGTTCGCCCGCTGCGAGGTCATGCAATGCGGTGGTCAACGAACTCAACCCCAGGAGAGAGATGACAAATCATTCACAAAAATCGGCATGTCCTTCCACAGCCCCTTGAGGTTCTTGTTGGCCAGCGTGATCCATTGCGGCTGGTACAAAAACCCGTGCACTGCCTCATTGGCCAGCATGCGCTGGGCGTCTCCCAGCAGCCGGGCGCGGTCAGCCGGGCGCGGGCTGGCCTTGATCTTGTCAAACAGGGTGCTGAAAGCTGGCGATTCGTAGCCCCAGTAATAGCCCGGCTTGGCGAAGTTGCCCAGGTCAAACGGCTCCACGTGCGAGATGATGGTCAGGTCGTAATTCTTGTTGGTGTAGGTACCACTGAGCCATTGCGCCCATTCGACGTTTTCAATTTTTGCGATGATGCCGATTTTGGCCAGTTGCGCCGCGATGACCTCGCCGCCCTGGCGTGCGTACGCTGGTGGTGGCAATTTCAGGCTCAACTCCAGCGGCGTCTTGATGCCCGCCTCAGCCAGCAGGGCCTTGGCTTTTTCAATGTTGAATGGGTTGATGCCCGTGGTGTCCACAAACCCAAACGCGCCTGGCACATAGTGGCTGCCGATGGGCGCGCCGTAGCCGTCACCCGCGCCTTCAATCACGGCCTTGCGGTCAATCGCTGCGGCAATGGCACGGCGCACGCGCACGTCGTCCAGTGGTTTTTTCTTGTTGTTGATCGCCAGGATTGTTTTGGCGCGCGAGCCGCTCACCAGCACCTGGAACTTGGCGTTGTTCTTGAACTGCGGCACGCTGCGCGGCGTGACGCGCGGGAAGGCATCAATGTCACCGGCCAGGAGCGCGGCCACCTGGGCTGCGGGGTCGCTGATGAAGCGAAACGTCGCCTTTTTGATCTTGACGGCAGCCGCATTGCGGTAGCCGTCCCATTTGGACAGCACTACCGATGAGCCCTTGTTCCACACGTCGAGCTTATAGGGGCCGGTGCCCACGGGCTTGGTGGCATTGGCATCCACGCTCTTGGGCTCGACGATGATGGCGGTGGCCTGGCCCATCAGGAAAAGAAAGTCGGGGTCAATCTCCTTGTTCAAGATGACGACGGTGTGCTCATCAATCGCGGCCACGCTTTCCATGCTGGTGAAAGTGCGTTTGTCCTTGTTGGTGCTTTTCTCCGACGCTGCACGTTCGAATGAAAACTTCACGGCCAGAGCGTTGAAAGGTTCGCCGTTTTGAAACTTGACGCCTTTGCGCAGGGTGAAGGTGTAGCTTTTGAGGTCGGGCGAGACTTCCCATTTCTCGGCCAGCAGTGGCGACACGCTGCCGTCGCTGTTGATTTTGGTCAGCGTCTCAAACACGTTGTACTGCACGATCTCGGCGATGCTGGAGGCCGCACCACCCGTCGGGTCCAGCCCCGGCGTGGGCTCCAGCGCCATGCCCAG
>JANMVO010000024.1:0-1738 GCA_031392805.1 Rhodoferax sp.
GTTGGGACCGGACGGCATTGATCTGAACTTTGGCTGCCCGGCCAAAGTGGTGAACCGCCACGGCGGCGGTGCCGCGCTGCTGGACGATCCCGAGCTGGTGGCCAAAATCGTCGCAGCGGTGCGGCGCGCGGTGCCTGCGCACATGCCGGTGTCGGCGAAGATGCGGCTGGGTTTCAACGACGATTCCCGCGCGGTGGAATGCGCATTGGCCATTGCCGGCGCCGGTGCGGATGAGCTGGTGGTGCATGCCCGCACCAAGGCCGATGCTTACCGGCCGCCCGCCTATTGGCACCGCATTGCCGACATCCGCGCCGCCGTCAACATCCCCGTTGTGGCCAATGGCGAAATCTGGAACGTGAAAGACGCCGCGCGGGCACGCGAGCTGTCAGGCTGCCAGATGCTGATGCTGGGGCGCGGCATGGTGACCGACCCTGGTTTGGCGCTGGCGATCAAGGGCGAAGAGCGTCGAGTCGGGCTTTGCTGCCAATCGTTGAATATGTTGCCGTCGCCTGCGCCGGGATATGTTGTGGCTGCCACCGAGACCCGTTGCGGGTTCGGCTCAGAAACCGTCACCTGGCAAGCCCTGTTGCCCTTCATCGCAGACTTCTGGCTCATCGTGTGCAGCCGCCTGGAGCGCCGCCAGCAGGCCGGGCGCCTCAAACAGTGGCTGAACTTTTTGCGCAGGCGCTACCCCGAGGCCGAGGTTGCCTACATGGCGCTGCGTACGGTGAATGACGTGGCGGTGATTGGTGCCTGGATCGCGGACCACTGCCGTAGCGAGACCTTGCTGGTAGCCTGATGCAGCCTGAACTTGGCGCCGGAATTTAGCCCTGATCCGAAGCGCCGAGCGGACGTCAATTGCGCTCATGAAACAGCCGGAAATCGGGCAATTACCACACGCGCGACACTGCTTGCAATATTGGACGAAAACAACCTGTTACCCCGGTGTCCATTGCTTGAAGAGAGGTAATATTGGTCTCTGGACCGCATGGAATATACATAGTTAGCTATCAAAACATAAATATTTGACTGACACCCATTCACGCCAGTTCGCGCGTGCCCCGGCATTTGCTTTGCCCATACAGGCTGCAACCCCAAAACTGCTTGCCAGCCGCTGCACTGCTGCGGGCCTGCCGTAGCAGCATGGGCGCGTTGCACCGGGGGCAACTGGGTATGGCGGGAGCAGCGGGAACAGCGGGAACGGCAAGTGTGGCCGTAGGTACTGACCGCGCGGGCAATGCAGTGGGGTTGGACTGGGCACGAATCCCGCTCTGCAAGGCCCTGCCGTTGATGAGTTGAATCTCGCGCCCCTCGGCAAAGCTGCGCGCCTCCTGGGTGAACTCGCCTGACGTCACCACAAAGCCACCAGCCACCCGCCGCGCCGCCATCACGCCGTAGATCTCACGCACAGGCTGTACCCCCACACGCAATGCGCCACTACTTGCACTGAACAAGGTAGCGGTCTGAACCCTTTTGAAGCAGCACATCCACCCCGCCGTCCGGCCCGCCAGCGCCGTTGTCGCATGCGGTGAAGCCTTGCCAACGGAAATACTCGCCCACAAGCACCTCAAACTCGCGCCACGTCATTTGCGCCACACTATCGGCCCGGTTGGCGGCCTGCGCATGCAGATGTTTGGCGCGATGCCGCTTATAGGCTGAGATACCCGCTCCCAGCAGTAACAGGAAGGGCAAAACATACTGGCCTGCAGTCGCCAACCCGTGCCAAAGGGCTAGCACG
>JANMVO010000041.1:0-1630 GCA_031392805.1 Rhodoferax sp.
CAAGCCCAGCAACTTTTTACGCCAGATCATCGAGCATGATCTGGCGGTCGGCACTTACGCCCAGCGCAAATGGGGCGGCAGCCCGGGTGATGCCGCGCATCATGCGTCCAGCGGGCTTGACCCGGCAAAAATCAGAACCCGTTTCCCGCCCGAGCCCAATGGCTACCTGCACATTGGCCACGCCAAGAGCATCTGCATCAACTTTGGCCTGGCGCGCGACTATGGCGGCGTCTGCCACCTGCGTTTTGACGACACCAACCCCGAAAAGGAAACCCGGGAGTTTGTGGACGCCATCATCGACACCGTGCACTGGCTCGGTTTTGACTGGACCACGCACCTGTACCAGGCCAGCGACTACTTTGGCTTCATGTATCGCGCTGCGGTCTACCTTATTGAAGTCGGTCTGGCCTATGTGGACGAGCAGACCGTGGAGCAGATGCGCATCAACCGGGGTGACTTTGGCAAACCCGGCGTCAACAGCCCGTTCCGCGCCCGCACACCCGCCGAGAACCTGGCGCGCTTTCGCGAAATGCGGGCGGGCGAGCACGAAGATGGCAGCATGGTGCTGCGCGCCAAAATCGACATGGCCAGCCCCAACATCAACCTGCGCGACCCGGCCATGTACCGCATCCGCCGCGCCACGCACCACAACACGGGTGATGCCTGGTGCATCTATCCCATGTACACCTTTGCGCACCCGATTGAGGACGCGCTGGAGCAGATCACCCACAGCCTGTGCACGCTGGAGTTTGAAGACCAGCGCCCGTTTTACGACTGGCTGCTGCAGCGCCTGACCGAGACCACCACGCTGCCCGATGGCCGCGTCATCGGCGGCCTGCTAGGCGCCCCGCCGCCAAGGCAATACGAGTTTGCGCGCCTCAACCTCACCTACGTCATCACCAGCAAGAGGAAACTCGCGCAACTGGTGTACGACCACAAAGTCAGCGGCTGGGACGACCCACGCATGCCAACAATAGTCGGCCTGCGTCGGCGTGGCTATACACCTGAGAGCCTGCAACTGTTTGCCGAACGCATTGGCGTGACCAAGAGCGACAGCTGGATTGACTACGCCACGCTGGAAGGCTGCCTGCGCGAGACGCTGGACGTGTCCGCGCCGCGCGCTATGGCCGTGCTGGACCCGATCAAGCTGGTGCTGACCAATTGGGATGAAGTGATGAAAGAGAACGGCCATTCCCCTGTGGATGGTGAATATCTGGACGACTGCACTGCCCCCATCCACCCGCACCACTCCGAGCTTGGCAAACGCAATTTCAAAATCGGCAAAGAAGTCTGGATAGAACGCACTGATTTTGAAGAAACACCCCCCAAAGGCTTTTTCAGACTGTTTCCGCCCAGCATTGACGCAAGCGGCAATGCTGTCCCAGGCAGCAAAGTGCGCCTGAAATACGGCCACGTCATCGAATGCACAGGCGCTACTAAATATGAAGCCGAAAAAGTAATAACAGTGAGCGCTACACTCATAAAGGACACCAAAAAGCGGCACCCCAGGCAGCGATGCGGTCAAAGTCAAGGGCGTCATCACCTGGGTCGCCGTGGCCGACGGCATCCCCGCAGAAGTGCGCTTGTACGACCGCCTGTTCACGCAAGCCCAGCCCGACGCGGGCGGCAA
>JANMVO010000122.1:0-2660 GCA_031392805.1 Rhodoferax sp.
TTTTCCAGTGGATATGAAGCTGCATTGGTGAAATTCAGCAGACCCAGAATCTGCCCGATGGCAATCGCCCCTGAGCTGGGTGGCGGAAAGCCGCACACCCGAAAATCATGCTCGCTGGCCCGGTAGTCGTGGCACAGGGGCGAGCGCTGGATGGCCTTATAGCCCGCCAGATCAGCAAGGCTCAGCCTGCCAGGGTTGCTGGGGTGCTTTTGAGCCTTGTCTACGATGGCCTGGGCCACTTCTCCTTCGTGCAAGGCTTTGGAACCACCGGCCGCGATTTTTTTCAGCACCTCGGCCAGCGCCGGGTTGCGCAGCACATAACCGGCCTCATGCGGCGTGCCATTGGGCGTGTAAAAATAAGCCTTGGCCACCGGATCTTTTTTGAGATGTTGTTCGGCGCCCAGCAGGGAATTCAGCCTGGGGCTGACCTTGAAGCCCTGGGTCGCCAGTGCAATCGCGGGTTCAAACAGTTTTGCCCAGTGCAATTTGCCGTGCTGCCTGTGCACCATCTCCAGCATGGCGACGGTACCCGGCGTGCCCACCGTGAGGCCACCTACCACCGCATCGTAAAACGCCAGCGGTTTGCCATCTACGCCCATCAGCAGCTTTTCGTCGGCGGCGGCGGGTGCCGTTTCGCGCCCATCAAACGCCTCAACTGACTGGCCGTTGAAGTGCAGCAAAAATGCGCCACCGCCAATGCCGCTGTTTTGGGGCTCCACCAGGGTCAGGACCATTTGCACGGCAATGGCGGCATCGATGGCACTGCCACCGGCCTTGAGAACCTGGTAACCGGCATCCGTGGCCAGCGGGTTAGCCGCTGCGACGGCAAATCTGCGCGTCGCCCAGCCCGGTTTTTCAGAATAGACCGAAGATACCTCGGACTGAATTGGCGGGCTGTAGTTGAACGCGACCGGACCTGCGCAGCCCAGCAGCGCAGTGAGCACCGCAAACATCGCCAGGCGGGCGGAGATGGGTTTGAAGTGTTTCATGATTGCTACATAATAAATAGCTTACTACGCCTGTTTTAAACGGGCTAGGGCTGTTTTTAACCCAAAAGAAGCCCTAGCGGGGTGCCAGCCGAATCGCACCATCCAGCCGGATCACTTCGCCGTTCAGCATGTCGTTCTCAAATATATGCAGGGCCAGCTTGGCATAGTCTTGAGGCGTGCCCAGGCGCGACGGGAAGGGCACACTGGCAGCCAATGATTCCTGCACATCCTTGGGCATGCCAAACATCATTGGCGTGCCAAAAATGCCCGGTGCAATCGTCATGTTGCGAATGCCGTTGCGCGCCAGGTCACGCGCTATCGGCAGCGTCATGCCGACAACGCCGCCTTTGGAGGCGCTGTAGGCGGCCTGGCCAATCTGGCCGTCGTAGGCCGCGACCGACGCAGTCGAGATCATCACGCCTCGCTCACCCGTGGCTTCAGCTTCGTTCTTGCACATCGCATCAGAGGCCAGGCGAATCATGTTGAAGCTGCCAATCAGGTTGATGGTGACAGTGCGTTTGAAGGCGTCAAAGTTATGTGGGCCGTTTTTGCTCACCGTTTTTTCAGCCGTGGCAATGCCGGCGCAATTCACCAGTCCCATCAGTTTGCCCATGCTGAGTGCTTTGGCCATAACGGCCTGCCCGTCAGCTTCGCTGGTGACGTCGCACTTTACAAACGCGCCGCCAATTTCACGGGCAACCGACTCACCTTTGTCGACCTGCATGTCAGCAATGACGACCTTGCCGCCCTTGGCTGCTAGCATTCGGGCGGTGCCCTCGCCCAAACCTGATGCGCCGCCTGTGACGATGAATACTTTGCCTGCGATGTCCATGATTGAAACTCCTGAATTGATGGTTTGGAAGTGTTGCTTGACGCCCGCATTGATGGGGTGTCAAACCCGTCAACAAAAGCATCGCGTGAAGCGTCTGCAATTATGGCGGATGCGCTGCTCACCGTGCATCTGTGGCCGGTCGCTGGCGTGTCGTTGTCGTATCCGTTGTCGTATCGGGTGGCGTATCGAGTGGCGTATCGAGTGGCGTGGCGCTGGAGCTGGGCGTCAGATTTTTGCTGCTACAATTCAAGCTTCTCGGACGTATCCTTAGGCGCGTAGCTCAGCTGGTTAGAGCACCACCTTGACATGGTGGGGGTCGATGGTTCGAGTCCATTCGCGCCTACCAAATAAAGCCGATAAGCTGTTTAAAATCAACAACTTATCGGCTTTTTCTTTTGCGGTGAAATCTTCATGTCTTTCTTGGAACAGCGTTAGAAGGTCTTAGAAGGTCTTAGACTGGCATAGTCCGTGGCATAGTCGCTGGGTCTTGGTGCGATCTTAGTGCGGCCCGTGCCGGGTCATGTGTCACTCCCTACAATGTGTTGCAGTGCAGTACTTAAAATTTCAGAAACTATCTGAATCCAAGGACAAGTTCGAGGAGCCAGGCTATGCAGAAAAAAAATAAAAATAACGCCAGGAATTCACAGCGCATCATCAAGAAATACCCCAATCGACGCCTCTACGACACCGACACCTCGACCTACATCACGCTGGCCGAGGTCAAGCAGCTCGTCATGGACAGTGAGCATTTTGTGGTGCTGGATGCCAAAACCAGTGAAGACCTGACGCGCAGCATCCTGTTGCAGATCATTCTGGAAGAAGAGGGTAGCGGCTCGCCC
>JANMVO010000189.1:0-2537 GCA_031392805.1 Rhodoferax sp.
TCGTGCCCATCCGGCGCTGCGGCACGCGTTGCGTTGAAGGCCACCACGCCATTGCCACCGGGCTTGTTTTCGACAATCACGGGTTGCCCCCAACGGCGCGACAACTGCTCGGCAATCAAGCGCAGCGAGACATCCGGACCGCTGCCGGCCGATGCGGCGGTGGTGATCTTGACCGGCTTGGCGGGCCAGCTTTGGCCAAAGCCTGGTGTCGTCAGTGTGGTGGCGGCAAAGGCGACGCTCAAAACCAACAAAGCGCGACGGCCCGGCCCAACTGCGCCAGGTTGCAGGAAGTTGCGGCGCGGTGAAAGATCGGTGTTCATTGAAAGTCTCCTGACTGAGTTGAACCCCCCAGCGGGTGCCAGGCGATGGATGCAGTGTGCACCCTGATGCGGCGCACCGTCCTTAAAAATTGTTAAGGAATCGTTAAACGTTGCTAAATCTGAGGGGTGGGCAGCAACGGCGGGTGCGCCCCCGTGCCGGAAACGGCACGGGTTGGACGCTCTATCTGCATCTGTTTTTCACCAAAATTGCTGCAATTTTGGTCAAAATCATGCGCTGGGCAAGTTGCTGCCGCGTGGCACGCTTGTGAGCCCGTTTTTATGGTAAAAACGGGCTATAGCCCGCGCCTAATATACACATTCAGCTATGTATATAGTAGTGTTCAGAAGTCAGTTGGGGTCGAGCAGGGCAGCGGTCAAGCGGAACCCATGGCCAGCCACTGCCTGGGTGTGTAGGCGCGAACAGGGCTGTGGGCGAAGTCTTTGAGGTTGCGGGTGATGATGGCCTGCGCGCCGGCTTGGAGGGCGGCTTCGGCCAGGACTGCATCCTCGAAGTCGGGTGCCTTGCTAGTCAAGGAAGCGTCCAAAACAGAGCGGGTGACCGCAGCAACCTCGTACAGGGCGAGCAGACTGCGAACTTGCTGCATCGCCTCCTTCTTCCCGGCTTCCTTGCTGGAAAGATAGAAGACGGTGGTGACTGTGGATGCGCAAATCAGGCCCGTCACCGCGCCATTGACCACTTGCTCCAGTACTTGGGCGGATTCCTCCGCAAAAGGCTCTCGACGCAGCAGAACATCCATCAGGACATTCGTGTCGAACAAGACTCTCATGAGTACTTTTCTTCAAGGTACTTGCGGTAGGCTGCCTTATCGGGATCCAGCGTGGCTATTGATTGGGGTGCAGATTTTTTGAGCCCAGCCCGCGGTGACAAAGCGCCGAGCAGGCTGAGAGTCACTGGGCTCAGTTTGGCCGCTTTTTCGCTTGCCTTGGCGACACCCCGCTTTTTTATGTCGGGTTCAGCCGCCAAACGCGCAAAATAGTCTCCCACGATTTGCGACAGGGAACGGTCTTGCCGGTGGGCGTATTCCTTCGCCTGTCCGATCAGGGTTGAATCAAGGCGCAACGTGAGTTTGGTGGGATGGGTCATTGGGCATGCACTTTTTGGGACTTACGGTGACGTACAAATTTGTATCTAGTATACGTCAAACCTCCAAAAAATTCAAACCTCAATGCACCACCCGCGCAAAGCTGAACTCCCCCGGCGCGCGGATCGGATCCACATCGACCGGGATGATGTCTTTGGGCAAAAATTTGCCTTCAAGCAGCAGCCTGGACAGCGGGTTTTCGATGCGCTGCTGAATCGCGCGTTTCAAGGGCCGCGCACCAAACACCGGATCGAACCCGACCTTGGCAATCGCTTTCAACGCAGCGGGTGACACCTCCAGCACCAAGTCCATCTTGGCCAGGCGCGCTTGCAGCACCTTGATCTGGGTTTGCGATAACACCCGTCGCTTGCATCGTCACGCATCATGGCTTACTATTTGGCTTACATTTTTGAGTCGAAACATCGGAGTCAACCCATGGAAACCGCCACACTTTCAAGCAAAGGGCAACTTGTCATTCCGCGCCAGGTGCGCGCCTTGGCGCATCTGATGGCGGGTGACGAATTTACTGTGAAATACGTGCAGGGGGAAATCCGCTTGCGGCCGTTGAATCGCGCCAATGCGATGACTGTTGATGATGTGGCGGGTTGCCTGGCCAAATTCGCCCACACGCCCATGAGTGATCAAGAAGCTGAAAAAATCGCCAAAGCGCGGCTGTTGACCCAGGACATGGCCACGTTGACAAAGCCAAAAACCATCCGCAAGATGCCAAAAATTCCCACCAAATGATTGCCATCGACACCAATCTGCTGCTGCGTCTGGTGCTGGAGGATGATCCGGTGCAACAAGCCCGTGTCAATGCACTGCTCAAAACCGGCAAGCTGATAACGGCACCCGCCACGGTGCTGCTGGAACTGGTTTGGGTGCTGCAATCAAGGGGCTTTAGCGCTGCACATATTATTCATGGTCTGACCGCCTTGCTCAACATTCCCAACTTCAAACCGGAGCATGGGATCGCCATTCGGGAAGCGATGCACGGCTATCAGTCGGGGATGGACTTTGCAGATGCCCTGCACCTGGCCTTGAGCGCCCCCAATGAAAAATTCATGACTTTTGACAAAGCCTTTGCCCGCCAAGCCAAAAAACTCGGCCTGCG
>JANMVO010000190.1:0-4282 GCA_031392805.1 Rhodoferax sp.
ACGCTGGGCTGGGCAAACTGCACGGCGGCCACGTGCATCAGGTCGCCAATGACCACGAGCTTCTGGCCCTTGCTTTCCACCACGTAAGTGCTGTGGCCCGGCGTGTGGCCCCCGGTGAACACGGCCTTGATGCCGGGCACCAGATCGGTATTGCCTTCAAACGGCTTGTACTTGCCCGCCGCCACATACGGGTTGACCGAGGCCTGCGCGCCCTGGAAGAAGCCTTTCATCGCCTCGGGGGCCTTGTCAAGATTTTCCTTGCTGAGCCAGAAGTCGGCATCGCGTTTGTCCGAGCGCACGATGGCATTGGGGAAGGCCAGCTTGTCGCCCGCCATCAGCCCGCCCACGTGGTCGGCATGCATGTGGGTGATGTAAATCTCATCGACCTGCTCTGGCGTGTAGCCTGCTGCCTTGATGCTGTCCTGCAAGTTGCCCAAAGTCGGACCAAACAGCTTGGCAGCACCGGTGTCGATCAAAACCAGCTTTTCGCCGGTGTTGATCAGGTAGGCATTGACCGAAGTTTCAAGCGGGCTTTTGAGCGAGTATTTCGCCAACGCAGAATCCACCTGGGCGGCCTTGATGTTCGTCAAAATCTTGTTCACCGGCAACTCCACCGTGCCGTCCGACAGGGCGGTGACTTCAAAGTCGCCCAACATCATGCGGTAGTAGCCAGGGGCAGATTTTTTGGCCATGGGCGCCGCCGCGTGGGCGGTGGTGATGGTGGTGGCCAGAAAACCGGCGCCCGCTGTGGCGGCCAGGAGTGCAACGTTGAGCGAATGGGTGAGCGAACGGGCAAATCGATTGAGTCGTGTGCGAAGCATGGCGTGTTTTCCTGGGTTGGGCTACCAAATGAATCGGCTAAATGACCTATTCTGGTCAGGATTGTGCCAATGAACGCGCTGGTCTGCTGCAATGGAAGAAAATGCGGCTTCGGGCATGTTGCCTTGTTGTACTTGTTGACCATTTACCCACTTAGGAAATATGCATGAAACTGAAATCGCTGATCTCAATGGCCGCGCTCGTTGCGTTGTTTTGTGGAACCGCGCAGGCGCAGACCGTCGAGGTCAAAGACGCCTGGGTGCGCACCACCGTGCCAGGCCAGAAGGCCACCGGCGCCTTCATGAAAATCACAGCCAAAGAAGGCACCCGACTGGTCGGCGCATCGACGCCCGCTGCCGGTGTGGCCGAGGTGCATGAGATGAAAATGGACGGCGACGTGATGAAAATGCGCGCTGTGCCTGCGCTGGAATTGCCCGCTGGTAAAACCGTGGAGCTGAAGCCCGGTGGCTTCCACGTGATGTTGATGGACCTGAAGGCCGCGCTGCCCAAAGACAGCACGGTGCCGCTGACCCTGTTGTTCAAGGACGCCAAAGGCGTTGAGAGCAGGCTGGAGCTCAAGCTGCCCGTGGCCGCATCAGCACCGGGCAGCGATTAAAAGACCATCGCCAGCCGGGCCGCATTGGGGTAAGCTGTGGGTGCGCACGCCAGGGAAGCGCGGATTTATTCATTGTGGATTCGTGGCGCTTGGGTTGGGCTGGGCTGCCAGGCGGTTTTTGCAGCAAATATCGGGAATATTTGCAAAAAAACCAACGCCGCAGACCGCCCAAGCCAAGTGATCACGGGCCGCAAGGAATGAATCCGCGCTTCCCTAAACAAACCCTCAAGGAGACAACATGAGTGATTCAACTGATACCGGTTTCGCCAAATACGTTCCCGGTTTTGACTTTTTGCAGAACCTGGCCAAGGGCGCATCGGGCAGCATTCCGCAAATGCCCAATCTGGCCAACTGGGTGGCACCTTCCCTTAATGTAGAAGAGTTGGACAAGCGCATCGATGAGCTCAAGGCGGTGCACTTCTGGCTTGACCAGAACTCCAAGGCACTGGGTGCCACGATTCAGGCGCTGGAGGTGCAAAAGATGACACTCGCCACCCTCAAGGGCCTGAACTTCAACATTGGCGACATCGCCAATGCGTTCAAGCTTAAAGCGGCCGATTCGGTGGCCTCGGGGCTGCAGCGCGTGACCGAAAAAGCCGCCAGCACCGCAAAAACAATTACTGACGCCGCTGCCAGCGCGGACAGCGCCACCAAGGCTGCCACGGCGGAAAAATCACCCCAACCTGCCGCGGGCATGGGCGGGCTGGTAGATCCGCTTCAACTGTGGGGTTCCCTGACGCAGCAGTTTCAGCAAATAGCAGCGGGTGCAATGAAAGAAGTGACGCGAAGCACCGTCATGGACGTCTCAAAAAACATGGCCGCCGGGTTCGTGAACGAAGCGGTAAAAGCTACAAAAAAAGTAGCATCTGGTGCAGTCAGTTCAGGGGCTTCAGCCAAGAAGACTGTGAAAAAATCGGTCAGTCGAAGCCGCTGAAAGTGCGGTTGAACCGGTACTGTGCGTCCGCAGTCCGCCAATCCATCCAGACAGACTGACAGACAGACCCATGAAGCTATTCCCCTATGGGCATGCCACGCACCCCCAGTGGCGCATGGCGGCAGGCTTGGTACTGGCGCAGTTGCGCGCGCAGATGGCGCTGCATGACTACGCCAGCGCACCGACACTGGCACTGCTGTACATCACCGACCACTACGCCAATGCCGCGCAGGACATCCTGGATCATTTAAGCAGTGAATTGCCCGAGGTCACCGACTGGTCGGGCACCGTGGGTGTCGGCATTGCGTCCAACAACGTTGAGTACTTTGACGAACCGGCGCTGGCCGTCATGCTGTGCGAATTGCCCAGCGACCAGTACCGCGTGTTTTCCGGCGTGGCACCGCTGGGGCTGGGGTTTGAGGCGCACAGCGCACTCATCCATGCCGACGGCAACACGGCAGATCTGCCTGAGCTGATTGCCGAGCTGGCTTCGCGCACGGCGTCGGGCTACCTGTTTGGCGGGCTGGCTTCCAGCCGGGCGCAGTCGGTGCAGTTTGCGGTCAGCGGCAATGGCAACATTCGCGGACAGGGCGCGGCCAGTGGCGTCTTCACCGGCGGTATGAGCGGTGTCGCCTTTGGTGAGGGCGTGAGCCTGGTGTCACGCGTTACACAGGGCTGCCAGCCGGTGTCCAAAACCCGCACTGTGACGGCCTTTGAGGTTAACGTTGCCACCGGACTGGACGGTGAGCCCGCGCTGGATGTGATGTTGCGGGATTTGAACGTGTCGCTCGACCAGCCGCGCGAAGCTTTGAACGTGGTGCGTGCCACGCTGGTCGGGCTGGTGGACCCGTCCGATGCGGGTGGGCGCAATGCGGTCAGCCGGACCGGCAACTTTGGCAGCGATGTGATCGTGCGCCACATCATTGGCCTGGACCCGGGGCGGCGTGGCGTGGCGGTGTCTGGCCAGCTTGCGGCGGGCATGCAACTGGCGTTTTGCCAGCGCAGCGTGCAGGCGGCGCGGACCGATCTGGTGCGCGCCTGTTCGGAGATCCGCGAAGAGCTGGAGCCCGGAGAGTTGCCGGTGGAAACAGCCACTGCGCTCGTCCAGTCAGAGGCCGAATCAGCCCCGCACCCGGCGCGGCGCATTGCGGGTGCGGTCTACGTCAGTTGTTCAGGCCGGGGGGGGCCGCACTTTGGCGGCCCGAGTGCCGAGCTGCAAATTGTGCGCCGCGCGCTGGGCGATGTGCCGCTGGTGGGGTTCTTTGCGGGCGGTGAAATTGCGCGTCATCACCTGTACGGCTATACCGGGGTATTGACAGTTTTCACAAGCAAATAGCCTTGTAGCCTTCGTATACTAAGCGCTGGTAGCTAGTTATTTAATAGCAAATTCCGGACGCAGCGTTTCCAGTTCACCCGTATGCCGATTCGAATTTGCGGCCTGGGCGAAGCGGTTCATGCCAAAAGGCAAGCAGCCCCCATCCGACTATTTATTCAGCGGCCTTGCGCGCGGATTCATCACGTATTCATCACTTTCATTTTGGTTTGATACCTCTTTGTCTGTCGACTAATGGTTTGCCCCGATAGTGGTTGCGGCTTGCGTTGTTGATACTGTCCCTGTCGTGCGGGTTTGACGTGCGCGGCGCAGTCACCCCATGAAACGGGGTAATTTTTGCCGATTCTCAGGAGCAGAGCGAATGGCCAGTGTCACGATCAAGGCAGTCAAGAAAAACTTTGGTGAAACACCCATTCTGCACGGCGTGGATATCGACATAGCCGACGGCTCCTTCACGGTTCTGGTGGGCCCTTCGGGCTGCGGCAAGTCAACCCTGTTGCGCATGATCGCCGGGCTGGAGCACATCACCGGTGGCGAGATCCGCATTGGCGACAGGCGCGTCAACGAACTGCCGCCCAAA
>JANMVO010000191.1:0-2310 GCA_031392805.1 Rhodoferax sp.
CAGGTCGGTGTGCAGAGGGGCGTTGGACCCTGCTGCGCGCCGACTGAACGTGACGCGACCCCGCCATCACCGCCGCCCTGCAACAGTCGGGCCGCAACGGCGTGCCGGTGTATGTGATGTATAAATCAGGCAGCGCACCTGTGGTCTTGTCGGAGATTTTGAGTGTGGACGAGGTACGCGGGGTGATTGCCCGGTTGTGATTGCACAAACACCCACTGCAAACACCTTTTACCCCAGCCAGTTGTAAATTCCACCCTTTGGAGAAATGCCATGTTTCACCGTCACCTGATCCGCTTTGCCGCCTCATTTTCTGTTCCATTTGCCGTTCTATCAGCCGCTCAACCAACAGCGCGACTAACCGCCCAACTCACCGCCCAACTAACCGTTTTAGTTGCTTCCATGTTTATAGCTGGATATGCTCATTCGGCGGCGGCTGTAGGCCAAAAAGCCCCCGATTTCACGCTCACCGACACGGCTGGAAAAACGGTGCGTTTAAGTGACTTCAAAGGCAAGCACGTGGTGCTGGAGTGGAACAACCCCGGCTGCCCGTTTGTGCGCAAGCATTACGGCTCAGCCAACATGCAGGCCCTGCAAAAACAGGCCACCGGCAAAGGCGTGGTCTGGCTGGCCGTGAACTCCACTGAAAACGCCAGCGGCGACTATCTCTCACCCCCGCAACTGGCGCGCTGGATGGCGGAGCAAAAAGCCGCGCCCACCGCCACGCTGATGGACGAAGACGGCACGGTTGGCAAATCCTACGGTGCACGCACGACGCCGCACATGTACATGGTCGCGCCGGACGGCATGCTGATCTATGCAGGCGGCATTGACAGCATCCCTTCCGCGCGCGCCGACGACATCAAAACCGCAACCAACTACGTGCGCCTGGGCCTGAATGAAGCACTGGCGGGCAAGCCCCTGAGCCAACCCACCACAAGGCCTTATGGCTGCTCGGTCAAGTACAAATCCTGACGCACCACCTGACGCACTCTCGACAACACATTCTGGCGCACGAAATGACACCATCGACGACACCCGCCCAAGACATTGACCACGTTCTTGCCACCTGCCGAACCGTGGCCGTGGTGGGCCTGTCGCCCAAGCCGCACCGCGACAGTTACGAGATTGCGCAGTACATGCAGGCGCAAGGCTGGCGCATTGTGCCCATCAACCCAGCCGCCCAAGTGAGCGTGATTCTGGGTGAAAAGGTTTACCCCAGCCTGATGGAAGCCGCAAAACACGTGCAGATTGACCTGGTGGACGTGTTTCGCAACAGCGCGGATGTGCCCCCGGTGGCCGATGAAGCCATCGCCATAGGGGCCAAGGCTTTGTGGCTGCAGCTTGGCATAGAAAACCCCGCCTCGGCGCAGAAGGCACGCGCTGCTGGCCTGACTGTGGTGCAGAACAAGTGCCTGCTGTTGGAACATCAGCGCAAAACTTGACAGCTATCGAAATATCTTAAAGTGATAATTTATTTTCTTCGAAACGGTTTTAACCTGTTGATTTATATTAAGTATTGGCTTATGGCATCCAAGTTGCTTAGCCCAGCACTTGCTGCGAGGGTTTCTGTGCAGCAAATGTTGTTTGAGGCATTGTCTGGCGCTGCGGGTTCTGTCGAACTCGGGGACGATAACGTTTTTTTAGTCCTCGGGCTCCACGACGCGGTCGTATTCCGGGTCCGATGGAATCATGGGAAGAACCAGTCCTTCGTCCGGATCACCCGGAAGAAGTGCCGCGTCGGGATCGTCCGGGTCCTGGACGGGCGTGCTATGCGGTTTGCGTGGTGTGCGAATTGACATGGTGAACTCCTGAAATCAGGTTCATGGTCGGAGATCCGTTGTTTGGTGTCACTCGGACCAAGGCCCGGTGAAGTGTCAGTCTACACTGACACGCGCCTCACAGCCAAACGCCACTGTGTGGCATCTGGATAATCTGTGACGGACCGCCAACGACAACAAAAGTCCCAATGACAAAGCTCAGCACGGCGATGAAGATGCTGGCAAAGAAGGCGGTCCAGAAACTGGAGACCTTGAAGCCCTTGACCAGCAACGCCACCCCCAACATCATCAGGGCATTGATCACCAGCAGGAACAGCCCGAATGTCAGAAAGGTGAGCGGCAACGTCAAGACGATGAGCATCGGCTTGACGATGGCGTTCGCAAAGCCCAGCAAAAGTGCCGAGACGATCAATGACAGGGTATCGGTGAATCTGATACCCCGGAAGATGTGACTGGCCACCCAGAGCGACAGTGTCGTGATGCCCCAATGCACCAGGAAAGGGGTCAGGTTTTCCAGCATGTCAGAAAGTTT
>JANMVO010000197.1:0-1589 GCA_031392805.1 Rhodoferax sp.
CCATCAAGCGCGCGCTGGACCCGAAAAACATCATGAACCCCGGCAAGATTTTCAGTTGGTGAATGAACCTGTGAAGCAGCAGGAAATGGGTCTGGCCGCAAGGCTGGTGCAGAAACTTGTATTGGGGAACGAACACATGACTGCTTCTCTGCCGCCACGCGGCGGCCCTTTGGCCGGGCTCAAGGTTCTCGAACTCGGGCAACTGATCGCCGGGCCGTTTGCCGCCAAAACGCTGGCCGATTTTGGCGCGGAGGTGATCAAGATTGAGCCGCCAGGTGATGCGCTACTGGGCACCGGCGGCGACCCTTTGAGGAAATGGCGTTTGCTGAAAGACGGCACCTCGGTCTGGTGGCAGGTGCAGTCACGCAACAAGCGCTCGCTGGCGCTGGATCTCAGAGTGGCCGAAGCCCAGGACATCGTGCGACAACTCAGTGCCGACGCTGACGTTGTGATTGAGAACTTTCGCCCCGGCGCCATGGAAGGCTGGGGTTTGGGGCCGGATGAATTGCTCAAGCGCAACCCACGCCTGATTGTGCTGCGCATCAGCGGCTATGGACAAACCGGCCCGTACCGGGACCGCCCCGGGTTTGGCGTGGTGGCCGAGGCCATGAGCGGCCTGCGCCACCTGACCGCCGAGCCGGGCCGCGTGCCGGTGCGCGTGGGCGTGAGCATTGGTGACACCCTGGCCGCGCTGCATGGCGTGATTGGCATTTTGCTGGCGTTGCAGCATCGCCACGCCTCTGTCAGCAAGGACGCGCCTCAAGGACGTGGCCAGGTGATTGACGTGGCGCTGTACGAGGCAGTGTTCAATTGCATGGAAAGCCTGCTGCCCGAGTACAGCGCATTTGATGCCGTGCGTGGCCCGGCTGGCAGCGCTTTGCCCGGCATTGCGCCCAGCAACGCCTACCGCTGCATCGATGTCGCTGACGGCGCAGGTTACGCCCTGATTGCCGGCAATGGCGACAGCATCTTCAAGCGCCTGATGAAAGTCATTGGCCGCGATGATCTGGCGGCAGACCCCGCGCTGGCCGACAACGCCGGCCGCGTGGCCCGTGTGGATGAGCTTGACCAGGCCATTGGCTTGTGGACCGCGCAGCGCAGCGTCGCAGACGTGCTGGCGGCATTGGACAAAGCCGCTGTGCCGGCCGGGCGTATCTACACCGTGGCCGACATTGCGGCCGACCCCCACTACCAGGCGCGTGGCATGCTGGACAGCGTGCAGATGGATGACGGCACGCTGCTGGCCGTGCCCGGCATTGTGCCCAAACTGTCGGTGACGCCGGGCCAGCACCGCCGCAACGCGCCGACGCTGGGACAGGACACCGAGGCGGTGCTGCGGGAGCTGGGCCTGACCGCTGCCCAAATTCAGGGCCTCAAAGACAAAGGCATTGTCTCGGGCATGACGTCAAGCGCAGCGTCAGCAACAGCGTCATTGCCACGCTCAAAGGGAGCCACACCATGACCCGGATTTACTTCAACGAAGTCGCCACGCGCGACGGTTTTCAGATCGAGGCCAGCTTCATCCCGACCGACACCAAGGTGGCGCTGGTCGATGCCCTGAGCGACTGCGGTTATGCCAAGATTGAAGT
>JANMVO010000198.1:0-3110 GCA_031392805.1 Rhodoferax sp.
AGCGTCAGCGGCATCCCGTTCAGCGGCCCGATTGGCGCGGCCCGGGTGGGCTATGTCAACGGCGAATACGTGCTCAACCCCGGCCAGACCGCACGCAAAGATTCGGTGCTCGACTTGGTGGTCGCCGGCACCGAAGCCGCCGTGCTGATGGTGGAATCTGAAGCCAGGCAACTGTCTGAGGAAATCCTGTTGGGTGCCGTGGTGTTTGGCCACGAGCAGGGCAACATCGCCATCAACGCGATTCACGAGTTGGTGCGTGACGCCGGCAAGCCGGTGTGGGACTGGAAGGCACCGCCCAAGAACGAGACGCTGATCGCCAAGGTCGGCGCGCTGGCCAAGGACAAACTTGTCGCGGCTTACCAAATTCGCAACAAGCAGGCACGTACCCGCGCCTGCCGCGAAGCTTACGCTGTCGTGATGGCCGACCTGAAGCTCGATGGTGTCGCTTTTGACAGTGTTGCCGTTGAAGGCATGCTGTTTGACATTGAAGCCAACATTGTCCGCAGCCAGATTCTGGCTGGCGAGCCGCGCATAGACGGCCGGGATACCCGCACTGTGCGTGCCATCGAGATCCGCAACGGCGTGCTGCCCCGCACCCACGGCTCGGCCCTCTTCACGCGCGGCGAAACCCAGGCTTTGGTCGTCACCACGCTGGGCACCGAGCGCGATGCGCAGCGCATTGACGCACTGGCGGGTGAGTATGAAGACCGCTTCATGCTGCACTACAACATGCCTCCGTTCGCCACCGGCGAGACCGGCCGCGTGGGCACACCCAAGCGCCGTGAAATCGGCCATGGCCGTCTGGCCAAGCGGGCTTTGATTGCCTGCCTGCCAAGCAAGGAAGAGTTTCCGTACACCATGCGCGTGGTGAGTGAGATCACCGAGTCCAACGGCTCCTCATCGATGGCCTCAGTGTGCGGCGGCTGCCTCAGCCTGATGGACGCTGGCGTGCCGATGAAAGCGCACGTGGCAGGCATTGCCATGGGCCTGATCAAGGACGGCGGCCGCTTTGCCGTGTTGACCGACATTCTGGGTGACGAAGATCATTTGGGCGACATGGACTTCAAGGTGGCCGGCACCACCAACGGCATCACGGCGCTGCAGATGGACATCAAAATCCAGGGCATCACCAAAGAAATCATGCAGGTCGCACTGGCGCAGGCCAAAGAGGCCCGCATGCACATTCTGGGCAAGATGCAAGAGGCGATGAGTGAGGCCAAAACCGAAGTGTCCAACTTCGCGCCACGCCTGTTCACCATGAAGATCAATCCGGACAAAATCCGCGACGTGATTGGCAAGGGTGGCTCGGTCATCCGCGCGCTGACCGAAGAGACCGGCACCCAGATCAACATCGACGAAGACGGCACCATCACCATCGCGTCCAGCGATCCAGCCAAGGCCGAAGAAGCCAAACGCCGCATTCAGCAGATCACGGCGGAGGTCGAAATCGGCAAGGTCTACGAAGGCCCGGTCACCAAGATTCTGGACTTCGGCGCACTCATCAACCTGCTGCCGGGCAAGGATGGTCTGCTGCATATCAGCCAGATCGCGCACGAACGGGTCGAAAAGGTGTCCGACTACCTGTCCGAAGGCCAGATCGTCAAGGTCAAGGTCATGGAGACGGATGAAAAAGGCCGCATCAAGCTGTCGATGAAGGCCTTGCTGGACCGCCCCATGCAGCCGTCCAACCAGGGTGCTGACCACGCCTGAGGGCCACGCCTTGGAATCTCGCGTCAGCCCCATGCTGCCTGAACTCCGTGCCTGCCTGGAATCGGCGTTAGCTTCTAACATAGTAGCTAACTATGCAGGTAGGACGAGGGCTACAACCGGAAATTGACCATGAATGTCATTGAAATCACCTCTTTTGGCACCCCTGACGTCCTGCGCGCGGCGGTGCGAGCCATGCCTATGCCAGGTGCGGGCGAATTGCTGATCCGCGTGAACGCCAGTGGTGTGAACCGCCCTGACGTGTTGCAGCGCACCGGCAACTACCCGGTGCCGCCGGGGGCTTCGGATTTGCCTGGCCTTGAGGTGGCCGGTGTGATTGAGCGTGGCGATGTGGCTGCCATGGACGAAGCTGGTTTCAAAATCGGCGACCGCGTTTGCGCGTTGGTGGCGGGCGGCGGCTATGCCGAGTTCTGCGTGGCACCCGTGGCGCAATGCCTGCCCTCGCCCAAAGGTTTGAGCGATGTCGAAGCGGCCTCTTTGCCTGAGACATTTTTTACCGTGTGGAGCAACGTGTTTGACCGCGCCCGCCTGCAAAAAGGCGAAACGCTGTTGATTCAGGGCGGCACCAGTGGCATCGGCGTCACCGCCATTGCGCTGGCCAAAGCCTTTGGCGCAACCGTCATAACCACAGCCGGCAGCGATGAAAAATGCGCGGCCTGTCTGGCGCTGGGCTCAGACCATGCCATCAACTACAAGACCCATGATTTCGTAGCAGAGGTCAAACGGCTCACGGGCGGTGCGGGCGTCAACGTAATTCTGGACATGGTGGCCGGTAGCTACGTAGCGCGTGAAATTGACTGCCTGGCAGAAGATGGCCGCCTGGTCATCATCGCCGTGCAGGGCGGTGTCAAGGCTGAAATCAACGCGGGTGTTTTGTTGCGTCGCCGCTTGACGGTGACGGGCTCCACGCTGCGTCCACGCCCGATTGCGTTCAAGGCGGCGATTGCCGCAGCGCTGAAGAAAAATGTCTGGCCTTTGATTGAAAACGGCAGCATCAAGCCGGTGATTCACAGTGTGTTTGCGGCCGTTGGCGATGCTTCTGGAAGCGGTGCCTCGAAGGCCCACACCCTGATGGAATCCAACCAGCATATTGGCAAAATTGTGCTGACCTGGAACCGCGCGGCGTAAAACGCGACGCATCAAGCGAAGCGCGTCAAAGGCAAGTCCATGAAGAAAAAGCTGATCGCAGGCAACTGGAAGATGAATGGCAGCCTGGCCGCCAATGCAGCGCTGCTGAACGCCATCATTGCGGGGATGCGTTCCCCGGCTGCTCAGGTTGCGGTTTGTGTGCCTGCGCCTTACCTTCCACAGCTCCAGATGCTGCTCAAAGGCAGCGCGATTGACCTCGGCGCGCAGGATATTTCCGGGCACGAAGTGGGTGC
>JANMVO010000204.1:0-5941 GCA_031392805.1 Rhodoferax sp.
TGGTGGCTAAACGAACGCCCAAGGGTGGCGATGCGACAGTCAATGGATGGCCTGCCCAGATACATCGCGACAACACGCGTTTCAAAGCATCGGCACTTTTCGTTCCTGCATTCCAGCGTTCTTCCAGATACACGTTTAAATTTCATCACCCGAGCCGACGACACAACCTTCGGCATCCTCAGTTCCTGACTACACGAAGTCTGGTCACTCGCCAACGCATCCATGCATGGCGTCGGAAATGACCCCACCTACAACGCCAAGTCCTGCTTCGAAACCTACCCCTTCCCGCAAGGCTTAACCCCCGCCGACACAGCCCATCAGCAAACTGAAGCAATCGCAGGCGGCGCCCTGATCCCCGCGCACCTGGGGGACAAGCCAATTCAGACGAAAGTTTCAACAAGCCTTGCCCGAACGAACGCTGGTTCGACCTTGTTGCGAGGGATTTCGGTGCGGGCATCGGCCATCGCCATAGCCACAGCAGCCAAACATCTGAACGACCTCAGAGACAACTGGCTCAACCCCAACGATTGGACCCACAAAGTCAAAGAAATCACGCCACTGGGCATGGACCACAGTCCCTACCCTGACCGCATCGAGGCCAAACCCGGCGTCAGCGAAGCCGACCTGAAGGCGCTGCAAAAACGCACGCTCACCAACCTCTACAACTTGTCGCCCGCCTGGCTCGCCATGGCCCATGCGCAGCTGGATGAGGCGGTAGCTGCCGCCTACGGCTGGGCTGACTGCACCGTCGACATGCCCGATGAGGAAATCTTGAAGCGGCTGCTGGCGCTGAATCTGGAACGTTCGAAAGGCGAGCTAGAGAGAGACACTACAAAGTAGTATCATTTGCCATGCAACGCAAAAACCAAAGAACACTGGAACTCGTCTTTTCGCGTCCAGTGCCCGGTGGTATCAAATGGCATGAGATTGAGGCTTTATTGATTGCGCTTGGTGCCGACATCACCGAGCGCGAAGGTTCCCGGACAGGCGTCAAGCTGTTTGCAGACCGCAGGGTGTTCCACCGTCCGAACCCCTCGCCTAATACCGACAAGGCCGCAGTGGAAAGCGTGCGCAAATGGCTTGAGACGAATGGAGTGAGACCATGAAAAACGTGATGGAAATTAACGGTTACAAGGCTTTGATTGCGTTCGACCCCGACACGAACCTGTTTCGGGGTGAATTCATTGACCTCAATGGCGGTGCCGATTTTTACGCTGCAGATGTGAAATCCCTACAGCGCGAAGGCAAAATTTCACTCAAGGTTTTTCTCGAGATGTGTCGGGAAGACGGCGTTGAGCCGCAAAAAAACTATTCGGGCAAACTGATGGTGCGTCTGCCTGTCGAACTTCATCAGCGGGCGGCTGCAAGCGCGGCGTCTACAGGGAAAAGCCTGAATTCCTGGCTGGCCGATGTGGTGGACCAAGCCTCTGCTTAGCTTCTGATTACGCACTGCATGATTCGTGATTTTGACGAGATTTCTTCCCTTTTTTATTTGTAACCCCTACCCATGACCTACTGCGTCGCCATCAAACTCAATGCCGGACTGGTTTTTCTCTCGGACTCGCGCACCAATGCCGGGCTGGACCAGATCAACTCCTTTCGCAAAATGATCGTCTATGAAAAACCTGACGACCGCTTCATGGTGCTGCTGTCGGCCGGCAACCTGAGCATCTCGCAATCGGTGCGGGAGATTTTGCAGATCGAGCACCTCAAGGAACACGCAGAAAGCGAGCCGATCACCATCTGGAACGCCAAAAGCATGTTTGACGCGGCCCGCGTGCTGGGGTCGGCGATTCGCCATGTGCACGACCGCGATGGTGAGTCGCTCAAGCACTCAGGCGTTGAGTTCAATGTGTCGCTAATTTTTGGAGGCCAGATCAAGGGCGAAAGCATGCGTTTGTTCCAGGTCTATTCGGCCGGCAACTTCATTGAAGCCACGCTCGAGACGCCATTCTTTCAGCTGGGTGAATCCAAGTACGGCAAGCCGGTGCTGGACCGCGTGATCACACCCGAGACGCCGCTGGACGAGGCCGCCAAATGCGCGCTGGTGTCGATGGACTCAACGCTCAAGTCCAACCTGTCGGTCGGCCTGCCGCTGGACCTGGTGGTCTATGAAGCCAACCGTTTCCAGACCGACAAGGTGGTTTGCATTGTTGAAAACAACCCGTATTTCAAGATGTTGCACAACAGTTGGGGGCAACGGCTGCGCGAGGTGTTTGACAGCATCGAAGACCCGATGTGGAAAGGTGAGCAGACGAATGTGCCGCTGATGGTTGAGGACGGCCGCGCCAAGCCGCTCAAGAAAATCCGCACGCCGGACGAGCGATTAATCTGAAAACTTTGCGGGCCAGACCGCAGTTACGCGAAGCGAACAAGCTCTGTCCCCAACATTTCGTCGGATGTCGGATGCTCCTCATTTTTTTCCCAGGCCAACAGTTTCCCCGCCAGCACCTACAAAGTGTTGCTGGACAGCAGCCACTTGTTCCCCATGGAGCGGACACTGGGCACTGGGCACTGGGAACTGGGCACTGGCCACTGGCCACTGCGGCGGCGATTGAGGTAGCGCTGCGGGACATGCAGCCCTCGGTTCAGATCAAGCCGCCCACTTCACAGTGCCGGTGTAGGCCGTGGCCAGCACCACGAGACCAAACGCGATGCGGTACCAGGCAAACCCGACAAAGCTGTGCGTGGCGATATAGCGCAACAGCCAGCGAATGCACAGCCAGGCGCTGATGAACGACACCACCAGGCCGACGGCAAAAAGGGGCACATCTGCTACTGACAGAAGAGCACGTTCTTTATACAGGCTGTAGACTCCGGCACCGATCAGTGTCGGGATGGCGAGGTAGAAAGAAAAATCGGTCGCGGCTTTGCGCGACAGGCCCAGCAACATGCCGCCAATGATGGTGGCGCCACTGCGGCTGGTGCCGGGGATCATGGCCAGGCATTGAATTAATCCGACCTTGAGGGCGTCCATCGGCGTCATGGCGTCAACGTCCTGAATGCGCGCGGCGGTGGCTGCGTTTTTCTGGCGCGCTTCCGCCCACAGAATAATGAAGCCGCCGATGATGAAGGTACTGGCCACCACCACCGGGGTGAACAGGTTGGCCTTGATCGCCTTGCCAAACAGCAGCCCCAGCACCACGGCAGGCACAAAGGCAATGAGCACGTTTAGCGCAAACGCCTGCGCCTGCTTTTGCGACGGCAGGGCAATGAGCGTGTCACGGATCTTCTGCCAATAGACCAGAATCACCGCAAAAATGGCCCCGGTTTGAATGGCAATGTCAAACACCTTGGCCTTTTCATCGTCGAACCCCAGCAGCGCCCCCGCCAGGATGAGATGCCCAGTTGACGAGATCGGCAAAAACTCGGTCAACCCCTCAACCACGCCCATGACGGCAGCCTTCAGCAGTAAAACAGTATCCACACACGCCTCTCAAAACTTGTCGGCAAGACCGCAGCGACACGGCGTGCGCAAGCTCAATTGCCAACAATTAAGTCACGGATTATCGCTGGCACTGCAGCTCACTTCAGCCACGCCCAGCGCCAATGTCTGCGCCATGTTCTGCGCCTCGAAATCACGGTTTCACGCGACCAATGCCGCATTTCGTCTCAGCGCCGTGGCGGCGATTGTCTGGTCGCGGCAAAGTTCAGGCCACTGCATTAACAGAGCCTCCCATGCCACTCACCCCCATCATCGCCATCCACATGACCGCAGCGCTGGCGGCCCTCGCGATCGGTCCCATCGCCCTGTGGGCGCGCAAGGGCCGCCTGCAGCGTCCCCTATTGCACCGTGCCTTTGGCTATGCGTGGGTGACGCTGATGGTGGTCGCCGCCACATCGGCCATCTTCGTCAGCGGCAAGCGGCTGGCGCACATCGGTGGCTTTGGCTTCATCCACCTGCTGATTCCGGCGACCTATCTGTTGCTGTTCCTCTCTTTCCGACACCTGGCCCAGGGCAACATCACAGGGCACCGCAAGACCATGCAGGGCTTGTATATCGGTGCCTGTGCAGTGGCGGGTGGCTTCACCTTGCTGCCAGGCCGCTACCTTGGCAACCTGGTTTTTCACGAGTGGCTGGCATGGGTCTGATTTGGCAGACTTCAGGGGCGCCTCCCTATGCCATGGCACCCAGCCGCTCAAGCTCAGCCCCGTTGCGGGCGCAGACATTCCGAAATGGGGCACTGATGCGTTGATCGTTGGCCGCGGCTTGCCAAAACCCGCAAGCAGCATGATGGGCCAGCAACCACGCGTCACGGTTTCTGGGTGTTGGCAAGCCTGGGCCAAAGGCGGTGGCGGCAAGCTCCCCCCCGGCCAGGGGTGCATACATCATGGGCAGCATGTCGTAGGCCGGTGCGACCTGCAAGCACGGCCCAGGCACAAAGCTCAGGTTGCCTTTGTGCATGTCACTGTTGCCAATGAGCTTGCCGAACGCCCAAATGGCGCGCAGCAGCTCTGGCGCCCGTGGGTCGATCCAGCCATGCGCCAGCAGCAGATCCCCCGCGCTGCCCCAATCGGTGCTGGATTTCGAAAGAATGGCGGCCTCAATGGTGTCCAGGCTGCACAGTGGGCTTCTGCCATGGAGCCCGTGGCGATCAAAACGTTCCACTTCGAGGAAGGTGCGGCCCTGGCTCTGGATGACGCGGCTGCTGGCGCTTTGGACTCCCGGTATGGCGCGAATGGCTTGCAGCGCCAAATGCTCGCAGACCAGCAAGTCAGACCAGCGCTGAACTGTGTTGGAGGTGTCGGCTGCTGAAAACTTCACAATGACGTGGGGGGTCTGCGACGGAGTTTGCGTCCCTGGCAGGTCGCGTAAAGCGGTGAATTTTGGAAACTCGCCACCGGCACTCGAGCCTGCAACGCCTGCCTCTGCAATGTTGGCGGCCATGCGGACGTAGGCCCGCGCCACCGATTGGGGTGACAGCGTTTTTGCAGGTTGCGATGTTGCATCCAGCCACGACTGCAAAGCCGTGTCGCCGACGATCAGGTTGCCACTGGTGTCTGCACCTTTTTGCAGCAAGACGTGCAGGATGTCGTTGTCGTTCCATTCCTTGGGGTTGGTGGAGATGCCGAGCGGTTTGGCATGTGCCTGCGCGAACAGGCGACCCAGAAAACCTTGCGGACGCATGTCCTGCAACGGGTAAGGCAGGCGGTGCGCCCACACACCCGAGGCGAATTCCGCATCGACCGGCCAGCCCATCGCGGCCACGTCGAGCCATGCGCCTTGCGGCTCCAGCAGCTTGACTGCACCGGTTTGCATCACCTTGCCCGCCACGTCCACCGCGTAAACCGGGATGTCGCCTTTGTGCCCTTTCAGCGGGCGGCGCAGGTAATAGCGTGTGTGCCCCGCCTTGCCGAGGCGAACCACATCCTGGTCCAATTCCTTGAGGATTCGGTGCATGGTGGGCAGGCTGACGTTGGCCGTCAGTGCCAAATTGGCCGCCTTGGCACCCGGGTTGCGCCGCAGCAAATTGGCTAGCTGGTCGCGTGCGGTTTCGTTTCTAGGGCGCATTATTATGATTACAGTTATGAGTAGATTATATGTTTCTTGAGATCGCCAATTTTAAGATGAACAATCACCATTTCTAAAAATTGGAAGGATGGTTATGATTATAATTTTGAGTTTATGTATTTGAACCATCAGCGCGCTGGCCCGGCATCCGCTGCGCCACCCTGGCAGCTGATGCCGTTTGCTATTTTTTATATAGCTGTCGAGTCCCATGATGCGGGAACCAGAAAGAGATAGAAATGACCTCTAGCCCTCGTGGAATATACATATTAAGCTATCACTATAGTAGCTATTAATCAGACGGCATTTCACACAGCACATTCGGACAACACATCCCCAGCCTTGTCCAACGAGGTAAGGGATTCCCTTTGAGTAGTGGGCTTTCACTTTGACAATGGCTCAGAGTACGTCAACGCCCAGGTCTCCAAGATG
>JANMVO010000253.1:0-9611 GCA_031392805.1 Rhodoferax sp.
CATGACCACCAGCTATTTCCTGTCGCGCGACACGGTCATTCCCACCATTGGCAGTGGCATGGCGCAGTGGCGTGAAAAGCTGTTCGCGCAGATGCACCATAACGCCAGCGGTGCGGCGGATTTTTTCAAGCTGCCTAATAATTCGGTGGTGGAGTTGGGCAGCAAGATTGAAATCTGAGACCTTGCGGGACAGACCGCAGTGATACGAAGTGAACAAGCTCTGTCCTCAACACTTGGTAGCTGTTGGAAGCCCAGCTTGCGGGACAGACCGCAGTTAATCAGGCTTGATGTCCGCCGCCTTCACCAGCTTGCCCCAGCGGTCTGCCTCAATCTTGATGAAGGCCGCAAACTGCTCGGGTGTGCCACCGCCCAGCTCGTTGCCCTGCACCAGCATTTGCTCCTTGATGGCAGGGTCGGCAAAGGCCTTGTTGACGATCTCGTTGAGCTGATTGACGATTTGCGCAGGCATACCGGCGGGCCCGACCAGGCCCTGCCAGTTCTGCACTTCAAAGCCGGGGACACCCGCTTCGATCATGGTGGGCAGGTCGGGGTAAAGCGGCGAGCGCGTCTTGCTGGTGATGGCCAGCGCGCGCAACTTGCCCGCCTTGATGGACGGTGACGCTGAATACATCTGCTCAAACATCATGTCCACCTGCCCGCCCATCAGGTCAGTGGTGGCGGGCGCGCCGCCCTTGTACGGAATGTGCGTCATATTCAGCCCTGCAATTGACTTGAACATTTCAGCCGAGAGGTGGTGCGAGCCGCCCAGGCCGCCAGAGGCAAATGACAGGGTTCCCGGTTTTGCCTTGGCGGCTGCAATGATGTCCTTGACCGTTCGATAAGGCGAGTTGGGTGGCACCATCAAAATCAGCGGCCCCTTTTCAATCAAGGCAATCGGGGTCAGATCTTTGGCCGGGTCGTAGCTCATTTTCTTGAACATGCTCGGGTTGACTGCCAGCGGCGCAAAATTTCCCATGCCGATGACGTAGCCGTCAGGCTTGGCCTTGGCAATCAGGTCAGTGCCGATGTTGCCACCCGCGCCAGGCTTGTTGTCCACAATGACGGGTTGGCCCAGCGCGGCAGACAAGAACCGGCCAAACTGGCGCGAGCGCTGGTCTGAATTGCCCCCGGCCGAATAAGGACAGATGAATGCAATGGGTTTGCTGGGGTACTTGTCCTGCGCGAAACCGGACCTCGGCAGGGCCAGGGCAGAGGCGGTTTGCAAAAGAGTACGGCGTTTCATGACGGGCTCCAAAATAATAGGGGTCACACATTAACGCTCTTTTAGGATGATGGCTGTCCGGGTTATCACGATGACACAATCCGGTTCATGTTTTCCGGTTGCTGGCGCGCCTGCGTTATTTGTGCAACAGTTCGGGCAGCGAGTCCATCCCCGCTGACACGTAAACCCGGACTTCTGATGCCAATACGTGAAGCCAAACCGTGAAATCACCACCCAACGCCAACCCACATTCGCCGCCAACCGATGAACCTTCTTTTTATCACCGACCCGCTTGAGTCATTCAAGATTTACAAAGACACGACTTTCGCCATGATGCGCGAGGCGCAAAAACGCGGGCATGCCCTGGCCGCTTGCGAACCCAAGGACATTCGCTGGCAGCAAGGGGAAAAAGTCAGCGCCTTGGTGCGCGACATCAGCCTCACCGGCGATGCGGAAAACTGGTTCACAGCCAGGCAGTCCTCCCCGCATGGGCGCCCGCAGGCCCTGGCTGAATTTGATGCGTTGGTGATGCGCAAAGACCCGCCGTTTGACAGTGAGTATTTCTACGGCACGCACCTGCTGGAACAGGCACAGCGTGAAGGGGCCAGGGTATTTAACAAGCCGCGTGCGCTGCGCGACCACCCGGAGAAACTGGCGATTCTGGAATTCCCCCAGTTCATCGGCCCGACGCTGGTGACGCGCGACGCCAGTGACATCAAGCGTTTTCATGCCCAGCACAAAGACATCATTCTCAAACCGCTGGACGGCATGGGTGGCATGGGCATTTTCCGGGTGAAAGTAGATGGCTTGAATTTAGGCTCGATTACCGAGACGCTCAACAAGGACGGCGCGCAAACCGTGATGGTGCAGAAGTTTTTACCGGCCATTTCAGAGGGTGACAAGCGCGTGCTGGTGATTGGCGGCAAGCCCGTGCCGTATTGTCTGGCGCGCATTCCCCAGGGCGGCGAGGTGCGCGGCAACCTGGCGGTGGGCGGCAAAGGTGTTGCGCAAGCTTTGAGCGCGCGGGATCGCGAAATTGCTGAGGCGTTGGGCCCGCTGTTGAATGAGCGCGGCCTGCTGCTGGTGGGCCTGGACATCATCGGCGACTGCTTGACCGAAATCAACGTCACCAGCCCAACCTGCTTTCAGGAAATTTTTGATCAGACCGGGTTTGACGTGGCGGCGATGTTCATAAATGCGTTGGAGCATGCGCTGGAAAAAGCCGATCAGGGCTGAAGCTTGCGGGCCGCGCTGCCCCTAGCCGCTCAGGCCGCTCGGGCCGCTCAGGCCGCCACGAGCAATTTTTTTCGAACTGTCTTTTTGAGCGCAACCGGCACCACCAATGCGCCATCGAGGAACAGCATCAGTTCATTGGCGGGCAGGGGCGTCCAGGCCTCATTCGTGGTGAGCGGCTCGGTCACCACAATGGCCAGACGGTCGTCGCGGCCGTTCAGGTCAGCAAGATTCACCCGCAGGTCTTCGTCCTTGAGCTGAACCTCGAAAAACGGGTACTCACGCACCAGGTAAAACAGCCGCGTGCTGGCATGTGCCCACAGCGCCTGGCCGTTGCTCAGCAAAAAGTTGAAGGTACCGTGGCGCGCAATTTTGGGCACCAGCTCACGCAGTGTCAGCGTCAGCTCTTCAACACTGGGCACGCCGGCGTGTGACTTGGCCAACTCCTGCAACAGCCAGCAAAACGCCAGTTCGCTGTCGGTGTTGCCTACCGGGCGAAAACTGCCGTGCAGGGTCGGGTTGAAATCCTTCAGGTCGCCATTGTGGGCAAACACCCAGTAGCGGCCCCATAACTCGCGCACAAACGGGTGGCTGTTTTCAAGCTTGACGGCACCTACCGTGGCCTTGCGCACATGGGCCACCACGTTGTGGCTCTTGATGGGAAAGGTGCGCAGCATTTGCGCAATCGGCGAGGTGGACGCACTTTCTTTGTCAACAAAATACCGCACGCCTTTGCCGGGGTTTGCGCCCTCGCTCTCAAAGAATGCGATACCCCAGCCATCGGCATGGTGGTCAGTGCAACCCCCGCGTTGTGAAAAACCGGTGAAGCTCAAGGTCAGGCTGGCCGGCAGACGGCTGTTCATTCCAAGCAGTTGGCACATGGCCTGATTTTACTCCGTTGGCGGTAAAAAACGTGTGGGAGCCGCCTCACGCAGTTGCCATGCCGCAACGATTGCCAGCGCGCAAATGGCGGCCAGCATCAGAAAAGATTCGTTGAACGCTGCCAGTCGCGCCGGGTTGGTGGACGGGTGTGCCAGCGACTCGCCATGCGCGGCCAGCCGCCATTCCAGCACGATGGCGCACAGGCTCACGCCCGTGGCACCGCCTGTCGCGCGCAAAAAATTGATAGCACTGGCGCCTTGGGCAATCAGGTCTTGGTTCAAGCCCCGCATCGAGCCCAAATTAAGCGAGGGCAGCACAAAACCCAAACCCATGCGTCCCATAATGGCCAGGCTCACGATCACCCAGATCGAGGTTTTCAGGTCCACCGTGACCATCAGCGCAAAGCCAAGTGCCAGCAGGCTCAAGCCGATCGTGACCAGAAGGTAGGCGGGATGTTTGTCAGCCAGGCGACCCACCACGGCGATGGTGACGGCCAGCACCAGCCCGGCCGGCAGCAGCATCGTGCCCACATAAGAGGCCGACAAGCCCAGCCCAAGCTGCAAGTACACGGGAAACAGGTAGGTGGAGCCAAACATGGCCGTGCCATAGATGAAAGCCACGATGCTGCCCGTGGCAAATTGGCGATGCTTGAACAGGGCCAGGTTCAGCAGGGGCGCTTGCCCGGCTTTGCTTTTGATGCCACTGTTCAGGACGCTGTTGTCAGTCAAAGCGCGCCCCAGCCGGCGTTGCCACCAGACAAATGCCGCCAGCGCCAGGGCCGAGCTGGCCAGCAACCCAAGCGCGAGGGGAAAGCTGCCGCCATGCAGCGCCACCATGCCGTTGAGCAAGCACAGCGTGGCCACGCTGGCCAACAGGAGCCCGCGCCAGTCCAGCGTGGCATTGTCCCGGTTGACGGCCACGCCGCCGGGCGCGGTGACGGGCACATAGCGCCTGGCCATCCACAGCGATGCCAGGCAAAAGGGCACCACCATGAAGAAGATCGAGCGCCAGCCAAACAGGTCCACCAGGACACCGCCAATGCTCGGCCCCAGGGCCGGTGCCAGCACCACCACCATGCCGAAAATGCCCATGGCACGGCCCTGCTCATGCGGCTCGAATGTCCGCAGGATGATGATGGCCGGAATCGGTTGCACCACGCCCGCCGCCAGCCCTTCTGCCACCCGCGCCATCAGCACCAGATCGAACTGGTTTGACAGGCCACCCACCACGCCGCCAGTCAGCAGCAACCACATGGTGGCGGCGTAGGTGCGGCGGTAGCCATAGCGCACCAGCAGCCAGGGGGTGGTGAGCATCGACACCGTCATCGCCACCATGAAGCCAGACGAGACCCACTGCGCGCGCTCTTGCCCCAGCGTGAAATGCTGGCTCATGTCGGGAATGGCAACGTTCACGATGGTGGACGACATGATTGACGCCATGGCGCCGGTCATCACCGCGACCAGCAGCAGCCAGCGGTAACGCGCCCCGTAGTGCGCCTGCAGTTCAGCGAGTGTGCGCGGTCGGCTCATGTCAATTGAGGATAAAAATGGCTATAGCCCGTATAAAATATGGCGTATTAGCTATTTATTATATAGCGTTTTACGGCGTCAGCCGGGTCGCGCAGGCAAAACAAAGGCACGCCAGGCCCCGACTCGCGGCGGGGATGCGGTCCAGCAGCGCCTGCTCGAACGTGGCTGTGGCGCACCAGCAGGGCGGCTGCGTGACGCCGCTGTCCTTCTCAAATTGCATCGCGCAGTTGTTCAGCCTGCCGCACAGGGGGCAGACCGCCGGTGCGCCGCTTGGGAACGTCACCGGGAACCATTGCGGATGCCGGCCGCAATCTCGTAGGAGCGCAGCCGCGCAGCGTGGTCAAAAATCTGTGCCGTGATCATGAGTTCGTCGGCACCAGTGCGCGCGATGAACGCCTCCAGGGCTTGGCGCACCGTGTCAGGTGAGCCAATCGCCGCACACGACAGCACCTGGTCCAGGATGGCCCGCTCCTGAGGCCCTATCCGGCTGATATAACCCTCGACTGGCGGTGGCAGGCGCGCGGGGCGGCCACTGCGCAGATTGACAAAGGCTTGCTGGCTTGAGCTGGCCCGAAAATGCGCCTCTTCATCGGTATCGGCCGCGAAGACGTTGAAGCCCAGCATCACGTAGGGCTTGGCCAGGCGCGAAGACGCCCGGAAGTTGGCGCGGTAAATGGCAATCGCCTGCATCATCTGCGCCGGTGCGAAATGCGAGGCAAAGGCGTACGGCAGGCCCAGATGGGCGGCCAGTTGCGCACCAAACGTGCTGGAGCCCAAAATCCATATCGGCACGTTCAGGCCGGTGCCGGGCACGGCGCGCACTGGCTGCTGCGGTACCTCGGAAAAGTAGTCCATCAACTCAATCACATCTTGCGGAAACTCATCGGCATCGCTGTTGAGGTTGCGCCGCAGGGCGCGCGCAGTCACCTGGTCGGAGCCCGGTGCCCGGCCCAGCCCGAGGTCGATGCGGCCTGGGTAGAGTGACTCCAGCGTGCCGAACTGCTCGGCAATCACCAGCGGAGAATGGTTGGGCAGCATGATGCCGCCGGCGCCGACGCGAATGGTGGATGTGGCACCCGCAACGTGCCCCATCAGCACGGCCGTGGCGGCGCTGGCAATGCCCGGCATGCCGTGGTGTTCGGCCAGCCAGTAGCGCCGGTACCCCCACCGTTGCGCGTGCTGGGCCAGGTCTCGGCTGTTGTGAAACGATTGCGCGGCATGGCTGCCTTCGAGGATCGGCGAGAGGTCCAGGACAGAGAAAGGAATCATGAGCTTACAAATTAGGTTTGGGTTGGCAACAACAAGCCCTTGCGGAGCGTTTCCAGCGCCTCATAATGCCAGACCATGAACCCAGCCAACGCACTCGCCGATTTATGGCAACTGGGCGGCCTTCCCGCCGGGGCTCTGCGCCATGCCGTTTTAACCGGCCGCGACCCGGTATTTCCGTGCTCTTTTGCGGTCGGCACGGCGGCCCAGGCCAGCATAGCCGCTGCCGCCCTCGCGGCCTGTGAATTGGGACATTTGCGGGGGCAGCCACGCCAGGAAGTGGCGGTCGACATGACCCATGCGGCACTTGAATGCACCGGCTGGTTCAGCGTGGACGGGCGCGTGCCGGAACTCTGGGACAAGTTTTCCGGCCTGTACCCGTGCGCCGATGGCTGGGCGCGCATACATGCCAACTTTGCCCATCACCGTGAAGGTGCGCTGCGCTTGATGGGGCTTGCGCCGGAGACGGCCACCCGTGCCGATGCAGAGCGCGTGATGCTAACCTTGCGCGCCACAGAATTTGAGCAGGCCGCTGCCAACGCGGGTTTGGTGGTGGCGGCGCTGCGCACGTTTGAAGCGTGGGACGCGCACCCGCAGGGGCAGGCGGTGGCCAAGCTGCCCCTGATGACGTTTGAGCGCGTCGGCGACGCGCCGCCCAGGCGTTTACCCACGCTTACAGCCGGGGAGCGTCCCTTGACCGGCCTGCGCGTGCTCGACCTCACCCGCATCCTGGCCGGGCCGGTCTGCGGGCGCGCCCTGGCGGCCTATGGGGCCGACGTGATGCTGGTCAATGCGCCGCACCTGCCCAATATCGAATCCATCGCCGACACCAGCCGGGGCAAGCTCTCAAGCTGGGTCGATCTGCGCACGCCAGAAGGCCGGTCCCTGCTGGACCGTCTGGCCAGCGCCAGCCAGGTCTTTGTGCAGGGTTACCGGCCTGGTGCGCTGGCGCAGCTTGGGCTGGGCCCTGAAGCGCTGGCACAGCGACTACCGGGCATCGTCTGCGTGTCGCTGTCGGCTTACGGCCAAACCGGGCCCTGGCAGGCGCGCCGGGGTTTTGACTCCCTGGTGCAAGCGGCGATGGGCTTCAACCAGGCCGAGGCCACCGCCGCCGGCAGCGCCGAGCCAAAGCCCCTGCCGATGCAAATCCTGGACTACGCCACCGGTCATTTGATGGCGTTTGCCGCATCCGCCGCGCTGCACCGGCAAGCCCGGGAAGGCGGTAGCTGGCACGTGCGCGTCTCGCTGGCGCAAACCGGCCAATGGCTTCGCAGCCTGGGTCATGTGGGCAACGGGTTTGACGTAGAGCGGCCTGATCGCCAGCCCTTTCTGGAATCAAGTCCTTCGGGTTTTGGTGAGTTGGTGGCTTTGCGGCACAGTGCCCGCCTGGCAACGACGCCTTGCCAGTGGGTCAGGCCATCCGTGCCGCCTGGCACCAGTTCACCCGAATGGCCATGAGCTTTTCAAATGGCGTTTGTCCCATCCCATGATGGCACTTCAGCCTTTCATCTTCGCTGTGGCGATGGCCATGGCAGCCTGGTTTTCCATGCCCAGCGCCGCCCTTGCCGACCTCGCAACGGGCGCAGCGGCCTCGGTCACTGCGACCGGCAAAACAGGCGCTCCGGCGGACTATTCCGGAACCAGCGGTGTGCTTCCCTGGTCGGCCATCATGGAAAGGTCATCCAGCGAAGCCATCGGTTTCAATGACAGGCCGGGAGATTTCGGCATGGGTATCGCCAATGCTATCAAGGACGCCGTCAAGCCAATCCACGAGGAGCTGTCCCAATCCGGCATCGTGCAATCCATTCGCAAAATTGAAGCAGACATGGGTGGGGCCAGGCCGCATGACGCCACAGACCGGAAGTCACCCGAGTATTCAACCGGAAGGCCGGACCCTGCGGCACCCGCAAAATCTCCACAGCAGACCAGGCGCGAGCAACATCACGACGCCCTGATGATGGACGACCTCATCAAGGAAATCATGCCGTGGATGATTGGGTTGCTGGTTTTGCTGGCCGTTGGGTACCTGATGAAAACTTGGCTGACCTACCTGCGCAAAAAGGCTGGGCGCCCGGGCAAACTGCGCCGCTTCGGGCGCCGGAAAGCCCGCCACCGCTTGCCCAGCAGCTCCCATGACGCTGACCGTGCGCACAGTGCCCAGAGGTCTCAAAGCAGCCGGAGTGGGCGAAGCAGTGGAAGTAGCCGAAGTTCAGGCAGTGGCAGCGGCTCCAGTAGCGCCAGCGGCGGTTTCGCGGAGAGACGACGACACCGATCGCACCGTTCGTAGCACTAATTCCGTTTCCTTTTCAATCGGAGAGTAGGAGAAGGCACTTCTGGCGTCTCGCGCCGTACCCTTGAAGCGACAATACCCGCGCGATGCCGTTGCTGCTTTCCATCCCCGCCTTCCTGCTCCTGACCCTCCCCTGGCTCAACCCGTTTGCGCCGGGGCCTTCGCCTGCGGTGGTGCCGTGGCTGGTTGCGCTGGCAGCGACGGCTGGTTTGTTCTGGCTGGGCAGTGTTCGCGGCATGGCGGCTCAACCGCCTGAGGCACCGACGTTTGCGCAGCGCTGGGCCACACCTTTCGCCTGGGCGCTGGTGGTGGCCGGGCTGGCCAGCAGCGCCATGGGGTTGCTGCAGTATTTTGGCGTGGCGGCGGCGCTGGAACCGTGGGTCAGGCAGGGTACGCCCGGCGAGGCGTTTGCCAACCTGCGCCAGCGCAACCAGTTTGCCACGCTCACCAATATCGGTCTGGCGGCCCTGCTGTGGTGGCCTGCGCGCCTGCGCGCAGTTGATGATCCCATGCCAACTGCAGCGGGCGCGACGATTGCAGGCTTGGCGCGTGCGGCATGGGTTGGCGCTGCTTGCGTTGCTGCCGCCACCCTGCTGGCCGTCGGCAATGCGGCATCCTCATCCCGCACCGGGTTGGTTCAACTGCTGATGCTGTTCGCCTTGGCGGGGCTGTGGGGTGAGTTGCGTCGGCCCGAGGTGCGTCGCCTGTTGCTGGGGGCGGCGCTGGCCTATGTGCTGGCTGGCGCCAGCTTGCCATGGCTCGCCGGACTGGACCCGTCAAACACCGGCATCCTGGCGCGTTTGCACGAGGGTGGCGCAGCCTGTTCCAGCCGGCTGACGCTTTGGCGCAACGTGCTGCACTTGATGGCTCAAAAACCCTGGCTGGGTTGGGGCTGGGGCGAGTTGGATTTTGCGCACTTCACCACGCTGTACGCCGGGCCACGGTTTTGTGAGATTCTGGACAACGCCCACAACCTGCCGTTGCACTTGGCGGTGGAACTGGGCGTGCCGGCGGCGCTGGGGGTCTGCGGCGCTGGGCTGTGGCTGGTGTGGCGTGCCAAGCCGTGGCAAGAGCGCGATGCGACGCGGCAGATGGCGTGGAGCGTGCTGGCGTTGATCATGTTGCACAGCATGCTGGAATACCCGCTTTGGTATGGGCCGTTTCAGATGGCGTTTGGCCTTTGCATTGC
>JANMVO010000293.1:0-1526 GCA_031392805.1 Rhodoferax sp.
CTAGGGCCGGACACGACTGGCACTATGAACGCGTATTGGACACCTTCCCCCGCCTCAAGGAGCGCCTGGGCCACGGCGGTCAACAGCTCTCGGGCGGCGAGCAGCAGATGCTGACGATTGGCCGCGCGTTGATGACCAATCCGGATGTGCTGATCCTCGACGAAGCGACCGAGGGCCTGGCCCCGTTGATCGCGCGCGAAATCTGGCGCATTTGCGGCATGATCCGCGAGAGTGGCATCAGCAGCGTGATTGTGGACAAGAACTGGAAGCACGTGACGCAAATCACCGACCGCAACATCATCCTCGTCAAGGGCGAAGTGGTGTTCTCGGGCACGTCCGCCGAACTGCACGCGCAGCCACAGTTGCTGGAACGCTACCTTGGCTTGTAGCTGTAGCAGCGCTCGCCAAGTGCAATGGCACCGTTTTTAGCGGTTTTTATGATTAAAACCCTTAAAAACCCCTATAGCCCTCGTATTATATGCATACTCAGCTATACATATAATAGTAACAATTTCTGTTGGAAAGTTCTCACGGAGATTTCTGTCTCCGTGCAAAGCGTGGCTTGGAGTCGCTGGCGCTGAGGGTCAAGGCTTTGCGGCACCACCCTGCTTTTGGCCATGCCCCACTACCCTTTCGGCTTTGGCCGGGTGCAACAATACGCTTGAAGTCTTTAGCTCAAAGTGCATCCAATCAAGAGAGTACCCCATGCGAACACAAGTCGCCATCATCGGCGCAGGCCCTGCCGGTCTGCTGTTGGGCCAGTTGCTGCACAAGGCGGGCGTTGACGCCATCATCATCGAGCGCCAGAGCCCCGACTACGTGCTGGGCCGCATACGGGCCGGCATTCTGGAGAAGGTTACCGTAGACCTGCTCAAGGAGGCAGGCGTGGGCGAGCGGGTGCAACATGAGGGCATCGTTCACCACAGCATCGAGCTGGTGTTTGCCGGCGCGCGCCATGCCATTGATGTGCAGGGACTCACCGGCGGCAAGGTCGTTACCGCCTACGGACAGACCGAGGTCACGCACGACCTGATGACGGCGCGCGCCGCCGCCGGCCTGCCCACTGTGTACGAGGCCGCCAACGCCAGCATCCACGATTTTGATGGCAGCCAGCCACGCGTGACCTACCAAAAAGATGGCCAGACTTTTGAGATCGAGGCCGAGTTCATTGCCGGCTGCGACGGCTTTCATGGCGTGTGCCGCGCCAGCGTGCCCAAGGGGTCCATCACCGAGTATGAGAAGGTCTATCCGTTCGGCTGGCTGGGTGTGCTGGCCGATGTACCACCGGTGTCGCCCCATGCCATCGTCTATGGCAACAGCGAGCGCGGCTTCTCACTGTGTTCCATGCGCAGCCTCACTCGCAGCCGCTACTACGTGCAGTGCCCACTGAATGACAAGGTACAAGACTGGAGTGACCAGCGTTTCTGGGACGAGCTGCGTTTGCGCCTGGACCCGGCACTGGCAGAGGCCATGGTCACCGGCCCCAGCATCGAAAAAAGCGTTGCCCCATTGCGCAGCTTTGTGGC
>JANMVO010000298.1:0-8141 GCA_031392805.1 Rhodoferax sp.
AGTTTCACCCAGCGAAGTGCGCAGCCCTTCGACAACCAGTCGCATGACATCTTCGTAGGCAACGTCAGCGTAAAGAACCATCATCATCACGAAATAGACCAAGACTTCGTGAGGCAATCCTCTTCTTCGCTTGCTTTGAGCGCCATACTTCTCCAGCGTCTGCCTCACCTTGCCCACGGGACACTGCACAGCCAGAAAACCAACCATCAAATAGTCCGCCAACCGGGCGCCATCAGACAACTCAGCCTTGGTTCGCGCCATATTCACCCCCGAGAATGAACATGGCGAAATGGGATCACTAATTTCACTAACTAAACACTATTGGGCTCATACTTGCATTGGAAAATACTGGGGTAGTCTGACCATTGGCGAAGTGCTCACGCGGCACTGCGTTTGCCCCGGGTGAGGTCAACGCCCAATTGTTTGAGCTTGCGGTAGAGGTGGGTTCGTTCCAGGCCAGTTTTTTCGGCCACGCGCGTCATGGAGCCGTTTTCCTTGGCGAGGTGGTATTCAAAATAGGCTTTTTCAAACTCATCGCGCGATTCACGCAAAGGTTTGTCGAGCATGAAGCTCTGGCGCGCTTGCACGCCGTTGTCCACGGCAACCGGCACGGCCTGGCCAACGGACGGGACGACATCGACCGCCCGAACCGCCGACTGCACCATTACCTGCACAGGCAGCTTGCGAAAGTTGCCCCGCGCCAGACCCTGCTCCACGGCCTTGAGCAACTTTTGCAGCGTGATGGGTTTTTCAAGAAACGCCAGCGCGCCGATTTTGGTGGCTTCCACCGCCGTGTCGATGGTGGCGTGCCCGCTCATCATGATCACCGGCATGGTCAGTACTCCCGCTGATGACCATTCCTTGAGGAGCGTTACGCCATCGGTGTCGGGCATCCAGATATCGAGCAAAACCAGGTCCGGGCGTTCCCGCAGTCGGGCTGCACGCGCCTGCGCAGCATTTTCGGCAACCTCGACGTTGTGGCCTTCGTCATTGAGGATTTCCGACAGTAGATCCCGGATGCCCAATTCGTCATCCACCACCAGTATGTTTGCCATGATTTAAGCGCTGTCCCTCAGGAATATCGCGTTGGAGCGCTCAGGTTGGCGCGCTGCCCGCTATGGCGAATGATAACGATACTTGTGCGCCCTGCACCTTTCCATCGTCCAGCCGGTTGATGATGTCAACGCGGCTGCCGTGTTCGTCGGCAATTTTTTTGACCACAGCCAGACCCAAGCCGGTGCCTTTGACTTTGGTAGTGACGTAGGGTTCGAACACGCGTGCCAGGATGTTGTCTGGAAAACCGGTGCCATGGTCCAGCACAGTCAGGCGTACGCGCCGGGCCTGCTCAACCCACTGGGTTCTGAGGATGACGCCGCCGTTGGGGCCCGTGCTCGCGGCCATCTCAGTCGCGTCCTGTGCGTTTTGCAACAGGTTGTGCACGACCTGGCGCAGTTGCTGGGCATCGCCCAGTATTTTCGGGCTGCGCGCATCAAGCTCCATGCGCACAGGCACCTGGGCAATTTCCCTGCTGCCATCGGTGCTGCCCTCGTTTTCGTAGAGTTGCAGCACCTGAGTGACCAGGGCATTCAAGTCCAGGGGTTTCAGCTCAGCTGCCGGCAGGCGCGCGTAGTCCCGAAACTCGTTGACTAGCCGCTTCATGGCGTCTACCTGATCGACAATGGTTTTGACCGACTTGGTCAGGATGGCTTGCTCCGCTGGTGGTACCTTGCCTGAAAGTTTCATCTCAAGCCGTTCGGCTGATAGCTGGATTGGCGTCAGCGGATTCTTGATTTCATGCGCCAGCCGTCGCGCCACCTCGCCCCACGCCTGGGCCCGCTGGTTCGACACAATTTCAGAGATGTCATCAAACACCAAAAGCCTTGACGCCCCTGGCAATTCCGCACCCCTCGCTACTAACGCAATAGCGTTGTGAGATGGATGCCCGGCCAGCGCCACGTCGGATTTGCCGAGCTCGAAGGACTGCTGCCAATGGTCCAGCCCATGCGCACTGCGCTCACCCAAAAACAGGTTGAACTGGGTTTGTACGCTGGCCGCAAATTCCTCAAGCCCCTTGACTTCTGACAGCCTGCGCCCTTCAAACGCCGCCAACGGCGCTCGCAGGATGCGGGTGGCTCCGGGATTGGAGGACACGATCACGCCCTGAGAGTCCAGCACCATCACGCCAGCGGTCAGATTGTCCAAAATGGTCTGAAGGTTGGCACGTGCCGCGCTGACTTGCGACATGCTGCTTTGGACCGCCTGGCGCGCGTCAGATAGCTGCTGTGTCATGTCGGCAAAGGCTCGGGTCAGGCCGCCCAGCTCATCTTTGCCTTGCAGTGCGGCCTTGGGTGTCAGGTCGCCCGCGGCCACCCGACTGACACCATCAGCCAGCAATAACAGCGGGCGCACAATCTGGTTGCCAAGCACCACCGCCAACAGCACCGCTCCAAATACCGCCAGAAACAGGCTGAGCGTCAGGGTGCCAATGTACATGCGCTTAAGGCCGTCGCGCGCCAGCGCGCGCTCCTGGTATTCCCGATTGGCCTCCGTCACCGCCAAAGCATTGGTTACCAGCGTGGACGGCAAGACCCGGGTCACCATCAAATAGCGCATCTCGCCCAGCAATTCAAAGCGCGGATTGGACACAGGCACCAGTGCTTTGATGCGGGCATTGTTTACGATGCCAGGGATTGCTTCCTCCAGACCCTCAATCCAGGTGACTGACTTTTGGGCGCGCGCGCTTCGAAACTGTTGCGTCGTCGGGCGCTCGGGGTTGAGCTGGAAGCGGGACTGGCCGGCCCCGCCAATAAGCTGCCCTGAAGCCCCCCACAGCACCACGTCTGAGGCACCAAGCTGATCACGAATACGCTCCAGTGGCAAGCCCGCCGTGGCGTCTGGCATATCGGCTAGTTGCCCGGCCGACGAGCGGGCCTTGGCGGCCAGGTCGCTGGCCAGTGTTTCTAGCGTCACCCGACCCAGACTGAGGCCGGCGTCCAGAGCTCCTTCGACCTTGACATCAAACCAGCTCTCGATGGAGCGCGAGACAAACTGATACGACACGACATAGATGAGCATGCCGGGTGCGAATCCCGCCAGCGCAAATATGGCCGCCAGTTTCACCAGCAGACGGCTGCCGAAGCGGCCCTTGCGCAACCGGCTTGCCAGCCTGAAAGCAATCCAGCCAATCGCAGCCAGCAACAGTACGGCCACCACGACGTTGAGTGTGAACAGGCGCGTGTAATTGCGCTCGTACAGGTCCCGGTTGTTGGTGGCCTGGGTTAACAGGAACATCAGCACAAGTCCAATGGCGGTGACGGCGGCTGTGCCGACGCCGACGGTCCAGCGCAAGGCACGAGCGCTTTGAAAGGAGAAAAGCCCTGGCTTCTGAGCCCCAGGGCCAGTCGGATTCATTTGGCGCTTTCCATTGACAAGCGTTGCGAGGTCGAGGCAGAAATATTCCAGTCGGTCTGGCCCAACACGCCGATCTGAAAAGGCCGGGGAAGTTGTGACAGATCGAGTCGGAAACTGTAGACGACGGTGTGCCGTTGCTCCGAGTCAATCTCGGCAGCGTCGGTGATCTTCCAGCGTGCTACGCGCCGCAATGCCGCCAGGGCATCCGGCAAAGAGTCGAAGCTTTGATTCAGTGCAACGCCCAGGCTGTTGGCCGTGATTACCCCGGACGCGATGTTGAGGCGCCAGCGGCGGGTCAGTGGCTGGTAGGCCAGCCGCATATGCCGTTCGGCAGTAATCAGCCTTTTGTCATACCAGTACCAGCGGTCCCGATAGACCTCCGCCTCAACCACGAAAAACATGGGGACGCCTTTGAGCAGCGCATCCTCGACCGCCGTGGGCAACTCAAACCGCACCGATGCCGACAAAAAGACGCCCTCCGCACTGCGCTCAATTTGAAGCTGCGAGACTTCGGCGACGAGTGACTGCGCGTATGCAAGGGTTGGCGCAGCGCTCAGGCAAACGCAGGCCACCAGCACGGCAAATTCAAGCCGAGCCTTTTTCCAGCAAAGCGAGATAAAAGCCGTCATGGTCATCTGTTGGATTGTCCGGGACGGAGTCGCCGTTTGCCCTGAAATGAGGCTTTAAATGACCGGGTGATGGCTGCAATGAGGCGTTGTTGTGGTGCGCAAGAAACGTTTGTATCAGATCTGCGCCTTCTGCCTTGAAGACTGAACAAGTGCAAAAAAGCAGACGCCCCCCGGGTTTGACCAGCGCCCACAATGTATTGAGCAGACTGGCCTGAAGGGCGGCCAGGCGGGCAATGTCGCTTTCACGCCGCAGCCACCGCACATCCGGGTGACGCCGAACAATGCCTGACGCAGTGCACGGCGCATCCAGCAGCACCGCGTCAAAAAGCTCGCCGTCCCACCAGGTCTGGGGTCGTGCCGCGTCGCCCACCACCACGCGCGCCTGCAGACCCAGGCGCTGTAAGGTCTGATGAATCCGCTCGCAGCGGGCAGCGTTAACGTCCAGCGCGGTCACCCGGCAGTTGACTGATTCAAGCAAATGCGCCGTCTTGCCGCCGGGCGCTGCGCAGGCATCGAGCACATTGAGCGTGCGGGATGTATTCATGCCCTGGAGCAGTAACGGGGCCGCTAGCTGGGCGGCAGCGTCCTGCACGGACACCACACCATCGGCAAACCCCGGAATCTCGTGAACCGGCCGCGCCACGTCAAGGATAACGCCAGAGTTGCCGACGGCACAGGCGGGTATGTCCGCGAAATGGGCTTCAATGCCCGCAGCGCGCAAGTCGCCCAAGTAGTGGGCGCGCGTTGATTTCCTGAAATTGACCCGCAAGGTCATTGGCGCCTGTCGGTTATTCGCCTCAAGAACCTCCTTCCAGCCTGTGGGGTAGTCTGTCTTAAGCCGTGCAATCCACCAGGCAGGGTGGTTCCAGCGGGCCACGGGGTCTTGGTCAGTGGCTGCAATCAGCGCGCTGCGCTCCCGCAAGAACCGGCGCAAACAGGCGTTGATGAAGCTGGCTTGCGCCGTGGTGGCTGAGGAACGTTTGGCCGCCTCTACCGCCTGGTTGACCAGTGTGAAGACCTCATAGGGAGAGTCCTCGTCACGCCATCCCAGCGCGAGGGCTGTGCACAAAAGTGCATCGGCCGCCGCAGGCGGCGCGCGGTCTGCCAGCAGCTTGCGCAAGGCCTGTGCCCGCCCTAGCGAACGCAGCACATGAAACGCCAGTGACTGCACGCCAGGCTTTAACCCCGGGTCAACCTTGTCAAGCGCTGCCGTTGTAGGCGTGCCCGAGCGCACCGCAAGCAAAACCCCCGCAACGGACTGTAGCTGTTGCCACAGAGGCAAATTCTCCCGCGCAACTCCGGTACCGCCGCTGCTAGTCATGGTCCATTCGCCTGGTACCTATTGCACAAACAGCGAAAACGGTCGCCATAGGCAATAAAAACGCCCCAAGCCCTTGTAAATAGGGCATACAATGCTTCTATTTAACTAGCAAATAGCTTGCTATTCGGTGGCAGCTCCTGCGATGACTTCGGTCGCCTCCGTGTCGCCAGACTCACCGGCCAGCTCTGCCGCCTCCGCGTCGGCAATGGCACGTCGCTCGGCGTCGTCCATGTTCTCTCGAACCTTGCGTGCATCGTGGTACGCCATGCCGGTGCCGGCGGGAATCAGGCGGCCCACAATGACGTTTTCTTTCAAGCCACGCAGCTCGTCGCGTTTCCCCATGATGGCGGCTTCGGTCAGCACGCGCGTGGTTTCCTGGAACGACGCGGCACTGATGAAGCTGTCAGTGGACAGCGATGCCTTGGTGATACCCAGCAACAGGTTGGTGAACACAGCAGGAATCTTGCCTTCGCCACGCAGGGCGTCGTTGGTGTTGAGCATCTCGGAGCGCTCCACCTGCTCGCCGTTGATGTAGCTGGAGTCACCTGCATTCTCAACCACCACACGGCGCAGCATCTGGCGAACAATCACTTCAATGTGCTTGTCGTTGATCTTCACGCCCTGCAAGCGGTAAACGTCCTGCACTTCATCAACAATGTAACGCGCCAGCTCTTCCGAGCCCAGCAGGCGAAGAATGTCCTGCGGATCCGCCGGGCCGTCCACCACGGACTCGCCCTTGTTGACCACCTGGCCTTCGTGAACCAGAATATTCTTCTCCTTGGGCACAAGCTCTTCGTGCACGTTACCTTCGGGGTCGGTGATCTGCATGCGGATCTTGCCCTTGGTTTCTTTGCCAAAAGACACGGTGCCGGTCATCTCGGCCAGCACACCCTTGTCTTTAGGCGAGCGGGCTTCGAACAACTCGGCCACACGCGGCAAGCCGCCGGTGATGTCGCGGGTCTTCTGGCCTTCCACCGGAATGCGGGCCAGCACTTCGCCGGGGCCCACATCCAGGCCATCACGCACCTGAACCAGCGAGCCAATCGGGAAACCAATGGTCACCGAATGATCGGTGCCAGGAATCTTGACTTCATTGCCCGAGGCATCAATCAGCTTGACTTGCGGACGAATCACTTTGGCAGAGCCACGGCGTTTTGGGTCAATCACCACGAGGGTGGACAGACCCGTCACATCATCGACCTGCCTGGCCACCGTCAAGCCCTCTTCGACATTCTCGAAGTGGGCTTTGCCTGCAAACTCGGTGATGATGGGGCGCGTCAGCGGGTCCCAATTGGCAAGAATCGCACCGGCCTTGACTGCCTGGTCGGCTTTGACCGTCAGGATCGCGCCATAAGGCACTTTGTGACGCTCGCGCTCGCGGCCATGCTCGTCGTGGATGACGATCTCGCCCGAGCGGGCAATCACCACCAGCTCTTTTTTGCTGTTGGTGACATAACGCATGGTGGCGTTGAAGCCGATGCTGCCGTGGGATTTGGCTTCCACGCTGGAGGCCACCGCCGCACGCGACGCCGCACCACCGATGTGGAATGTGCGCATCGTCAACTGTGTGCCGGGCTCGCCGATGGATTGGGCCGCAATCACGCCAACTGCTTCGCCGCCATTGACCAGGCCACCGCGGCCCAAATCGCGGCCATAGCACCTGGCGCAAATGCCAAAGCGGGTCTCGCAGGTCAGCGCGGTTCGGACCTTGACCTCGTCAACGCCTTGCACTTCAAGTTCGTCGATCACGTCTTCGTCCAGCATGTCACCGGCGTTCGCCAGCACGGCACGGCTCTCAGGGTGGAGAATATCGTCCGCAGCAGTGCGGCCCAACACGCGGTCGCGCAATGACTCGATTACCTCGCCGCCTTCGACGATGGCGCGCATGAGGTAGCCGTTGTGGGTACCACAGTCCTGCTCCGTCACCACCAAGTCTTGCGTCACATCGACCAAACGACGCGTCAGATAACCCGAGTTGGCGGTTTTCAGCGCCGTGTCGGCCAGGCCTTTGCGGGCACCGTGGGTGGAGATGAAATACTCCAGCACGTTCAGGCCTTCGCGGAAGTTGGCGGTAATCGGCGTCTCGATGATCGAGCCGTCAGGCTTGGCCATCAAACCGCGCATACCCGCCACCTGGCGAATCTGGGCCGCTGAGCCCCGGGCGCCGGAGTCCGCCATCATGTAGATGGAGTTGAACGACTCCTGTTGCACCTGCTTGCCATGGCGGTCAGTCACCATTTCCTTGGACAAGCCGGCCATCATGACCTTGGACACTTCGTCGCCCGACTTGCCCCAGATATCGACCACTTTGTTGTAGCGCTCTCCGGCGGTCACCAGACCCGAGACATACTGCTGCTCGATCTCTTTGACCTCTTTCTGCGCGCGCGCAATGATGCCGTGCTTTTCTTCCGGCACCAGCATGTCGTCAATGCAGATCGAAATGCCGGCTTTGGTTGCCAGACGGAAACCGGCTTGCAGCAGCTTGTCGGCAAACACCACGGTCTCTTTCAATCCGCACTTGCGGAAAGACACGTTGATCAGCTTGGAGATTTCCTTTTTCTTCAGCGCCTTGTTCAGGTTGGAGAACGGCAGGCCCTTGGGCAAAATCTCGGACAGCAAAGCCCGGCCAGCGGTGGTCTCCCACAACTTGGTCGATGCCACGAACTCACCGGTTTCCTTGTCCTTGGTGTATTCGGTCAGGCGCACGTTGATGCGGGAATTGAGTTCTACCTCGTTGGCATCAAAAGCGCGCTGCACTTCGCCGGTGTCGGAGAAAATCA
>JANMVO010000371.1:0-5547 GCA_031392805.1 Rhodoferax sp.
TTTTTTCTGGAGGTCCAGGCACCGTGTGCAACGACGGCAGCGAGCACCAGGCCACCTGCCACAGCCAGACCCAGTTGCAAGCTGCTCATCGTCATGGTCATGCCAATTCAGCCAGAGAAACGGCTGCCTCCATGTCAACCGCAACAATGCGCGAGACGCCCTGCTCCTGCATCGTTACGCCAATCAACTGCTCGGCCATTTCCATGGCGATCTTGTTGTGGCTGATGAATAAAAACTGGGTCTCTTTGCTCATGCTGGACACCAGTTTCGCATAACGTTCGGTGTTGGCATCGTCCAGCGGTGCATCAACCTCGTCCAGCAGGCAAAACGGCGCCGGATTAAGCTGGAAAATTGCAAACACCAGCGCAATCGCCGTCAAGGCCTTTTCGCCGCCCGACAGCAGGTGAATGGTCTGGTTCTTCTTGCCCGGTGGCTGCGCAATCACCTGCACGCCAGAATCGAGAATCTCTTCACCCGTGATGACCAGGCGCGCGTTGCCACCACCAAACAGTTCCGGGAACATCTTGCCGAAGTGCTCATTGACGGTGTTGAAGGTGCCTGAGAGCAACTCGCGGGTTTCGCCGTCGATCTTCTTGATGGCGTCTTCCAGCGTGGTCATGGCCTCGGTCAGATCAGCCGTTTGCGCATCCAGGAACTGCTTGCGTTCGCGCGCGCTGGCCAACTCGTCGAGCGCGGCCAGGTTGACAGCACCCAGCGCCATGATGTCGCGATTAAGGCGGTCAATGTCATTTTGCATGCATGGCAGGCGAACCTTGCCTTCTTCAATCGACTTCTGCACGGCCTCCAGGTCCGCTTGTGCATCCAGCAGCAACTGGGCGTATTGCTCAAAGCCAAGGCGCGCAGCCTGCTCCTTGAGCTGGAACTCGGTGATGCGCTGGCGTAGTGGGTCCAGCTCGCGCTCAAGCTGCATGCGGCGCTCATCGCTGGCGCGCAGCTTGGCGGTCAAGTCGTCGTATTCGCTGCGCTTGGAACCCAGCGCTTGCTCGCGCTCAGATTTAAGGGCCAGCGCGCTCTGCAAGCCGGCCTGCGCGGCTGCAGCCGTCAAACGAGTCAGCTCCTCATGGGCTCTTTGCTCTTCTGCCCTTATGGAATCTGCTTGTTGCGCTGCTGTTTCTATAGCGCGTGACAATTCAGCCCGGCGTGCGTCCAGGCTGCGCATGGTGAAGGCGGCCTCTTGCGCCTGACGCTCCAGGCTGCGCTGCTGCTCGCGGCAATCGACTAATCTGCGCTCGGCACCGATCACCCGCTCATCCAGCTGGGCATGGCGCTCCTGTGTGTCGGCCAGTTGCATGTCAAGCTCTTCAAAGCGGGCCTCGGCCGTAACGCGGCGCTCCTGCAAGTCGCCCAATTGGGCGTCCACCTCGGCCAAGTCGCCGGCTATTTGCTCAGCGCGGGCACGGCTCTGCTCGGCCAACTGGGTCAGGCGCAGGGTTTCAACCTGCAACCCATGCGCCCGGCTTTGGGTCTCGGATGCTTCACGCCGCGCTGCAATCAGGCGCTGCGAGGCATCGGCGTAAGCGGCCTCGGCGCGAATCAGGCCGGAGCGGGATTCTTCGCCCAACAGCGCCTGCGCCCGCACTTGTTTCTCAAGGTTTTCTATCTCCTGGGCACGGGCCAGCAGGCCAGCCTGCTCGGAGTCCTGCGCGTAAAAACTGACGCTGTGGGCGGTAACGGCATGGCCAGACTTGACAAAAATTGTCTCACCAGGCTTGAGCTTGTCGCGCCCCTGCAGTGCGTCCTCAATGCTTTGCGCCGTGAAGCAGCATTGCAGCCAGTCGCCCAGCACGGCGCGTTGGCCGGCGTCGTTCAGGCGCAGCAAATCAGCCAGCGGCTTGAAGCCATGCGCCGAGGGCACCGCACTGCCAGCCACGGCCGCCAATGGCGCGCTGTAAAACGCCAGTTTGGCTGGAGGCGCGTCGTGGCCGCCCACACCTAGAAAGCCGCGCACCATGTCCAGCCTTGACACTTCGAGCGCGCCCATGAGCTCGCGCAGAGCCGCCTCCAGCGCGTTCTCCCAGCCCTGTTCGATGTGGATTCGGGTCCACAAGCCCTGCAAGCCTTCCAAGCCGTGATTGGCCAGCCAGGGACGAAGTTTGCCGTCGGTTTTGACCTTTTCCTGCAATGCCTTGAGGGCCTCCATGCGGGCTGACAAATCGGCCTGTCTGGCAGACTCGCTGTTCGCCGTTTGCTGCTGCGCACGACGCGTGTCGTCCAGCTGTGGCACCAGGTCTTGCAGTTCATGCAGGCGCGCATCCGCCACGCTGGCTGACTCCTGCGCTTCAGACAGTTGGGTTTGCAGGTTGACCAGGCGCACCTCATCAGGTGCTGCCAACGCGTTGCGGTCAACGCCTAATTTTTCGCGGCGGCTGGCGAGCTGGCGCGATTGTTCTTCAATGCTGCGCTGGTCCGCTGCCAGCACCTGAATTTGCTGCTGCACCTGGGTCACCTCGGTGCGTTGATCGTTGGCACTCTTTTGGGCCAGACGCAGCGCTTCTTCAAGATCAGGCAGTGCCATCGACTGCTCTTCAACCTGGGCCGCGAGCAACTCGGATTTTTCTTCGCCAACACTCGTCAATTCAGACAAATTCTCTACTTCTGCCAGCGCATCGTCTTTGCGCGTTGCCCATTGGCTTGTTTGCTCCTTCAACGTGGCCAGGCGCTGCTCAACCCGTTGGCGGCCTTCCACCACAAAGCGGATTTCCGCCTCCAGCCGACCCACATCCGTGCTGGCCTCGTACAGCAGACCCTGCGCCTGGTTGACGTGGTCACCCGCCGTATAGTGGGCCTGGCGGACGGTTTCCAGGTCAGTCTCAATGTGGCGCAAATCGGCCACGCGGCTCTCCAGCGCATTCACCGCGCTCCCGGCATCCGCTTTGACTTTGGCCTGCTCGGCTTCGGACTCGGCGCGCTTCATAAACCACTGCTGGTGCTGCTTGAGCGTGACCTCAGCTTGCAGCGTGTTGTACTTCTGCGCCACCGCGGCCTGCTTTTCCAGCTTTTCCAGATTGGCATTGAGCTCGCGCAGGATATCGTCCACGCGCGTCAGGTTCTCGCGGGTATCGCTGAGGCGGTTTTCGGTTTCGCGGCGGCGCTCCTTGTATTTGGACACGCCAGCGGCCTCTTCCAGAAACAGGCGCAGCTCTTCTGGCTTGGATTCGATGATTCGGCTGATCGTGCCCTGGCCAATGATGGCATAGGCGCGTGGCCCGAGACCCGTGCCCAGAAACACGTCCTGCACGTCGCGCCGGCGCACCGGCTGGTTGTTGATGTAGTAACTGCTGGTGCCGTCGCGCGTGAGCACGCGCTTGACCGCAATCTCGCCAAACTGGCCCCACTGGCCACCGGCGCGGTGGTCGGCGTTGTCAAATGCCAGCTCTACACTGGCGCGGCTGGCGGGCTTCCTGGTGTTGGTGCCGTTGAAGATAACGTCCTGCATCGACTCGCCGCGCAACTCGCTGGCTTTGGACTCGCCCAGCACCCAGCGCACCGCGTCCATGATGTTGGACTTGCCGCAGCCATTCGGTCCGACCACGCCGACAAGCTGCCCCGGCAGATGAAACGTGGTGGGTTCGACAAACGATTTGAACCCCGATAACTTGATGGAATTTAGACGCACGGCGTTGGGCCTATTTCACGGTTAGCTTCGCTAAGCCCTTGATTTATATGATTAACCTGGCACTTTCAGGAAGCCGGGTGGGGACGCAATGATAACTGGTGGAACCCTGCGTTTGCCACACAATGACTGGTCTGGCAACAGGTCTGCAAATTCACCGGTTAAAGCGTCTGATACAACGTCTGATACAGCGCTCTGTCACAAGCCTTGTCATGACGCAATTATTGGCCAGACCATAATTTTTGATGGCAATATTTGTAACCCTACGCCATCACGGCATGGATGGCATGGCATGAGTTGCATGCGATTTTATTCTGAGAACTATGTCGTTCAGTTTCAGAGGAGAAAGAGTAAAATTAAAAGCTTGCATTCGCATCACTTGCCGCCTTCTACATCGCCATGACTGATCAAGAACTTAAAGACCTCGTTGCCAATTTGGCTGTTTCTCAGGCTCAAACCCAAGCCGAAGTCGCAGAGACTTCTCGTGTCGTCAAAGAGATTGGGCGCCGCATGGGAGCCATGGCCACCAACCAAGGCGATGTGGCAGAAGAGTTTTTCTACAACAGCCTGGATGCACGCCCGGTCATCGGCAACGTCGAGTTTGATACTGTCACCCCCAATCTGATCATGGGTGCCAAGCAATCGCGCTCAGAGTTTGACATCGTGCTGGTCAATGGCCAAAGCGTGGCATTGGTCGAGGTGAAATACAAAGCCCATTTGAACGATCTGGATCAGGTACAAAGCAAGGTTGCCAGCTACCGCCGCCTGCGCCCAGAGCACAAGAATTACAAAATCTTTGCGGGCTTGGCGGGTTTTAGTGTCCCATACGATGTGGTCAAGGCAGCCCACGAACGCGGGATGTTTGTGCTGCAGCGCAAAGGCGATGTGATTGAAGTGGATGCACAGAGCATGAAAGCCTTCTGAGCCAGGCTTGTCCCGTCCCGTCTGATCTCAGTGCCCTCGCCCCCAGACAGCCTGCCAAGATTCGAGTTGAAAAGCAAACGTAACTTCGATGAGCCCCCCAAGGAATTGCGGCGCGCGCTGGATCGCTGAGAACTAGCCATGACCGTAACCATAACCATAACCATAACCATGACTATTGACCAATTGACGCCATCCTGCGCAGCGCAGACATGGCGCTGCATTGGGCCTGATGGAACCTTGCCGCACCGGTGTCACTGAGGCCTGAATTTGACCGGGCAAATTAAATGCAGTGGAATGCATCACCCATAGATTTATTCGGGTTAGCCACAGGTGGCTTTGCCTGAAAAATAAAGTAAATTGCATACTCATAAATTTTGAAGCCTCCTATGACCACTAGACGCCTCGTCATCGCCCGCAGTGCTGCCCTCATCGGTGCCGCCTCCACTTCCTTGCTGTTGCCCGAAATTGTGCATGCGCAAAGCAACAAGATCCGAGTCGGCCTGATGTTGCCCTACACCGGCACGTTTGCGCAATTGGGCGTGGCGATTGAAAACGGCTTTCGCATGGCCATTGCCGAGCAAGGCGGCAAACTGGGTGGCCGCGAGATTGAATACTTCAAGGTGGACGACGAGTCCGAGCCCTCCAAGGGGATTGAGAATGCCAGCAAACTGGTACAACGCGACAAGGTGGATGTGCTGGTGGGCACCGTCCACTCTGGCGTGCAGATGGGCATTCACAAGGTTGCGCGCGATTCGGGCGTGCTCAGCCTGATCCCCAACGCCGGCGTGCATGCCGCCACCCGCAGCCAGTGCGCGCCCAACGTGTTCCGCACCAGCTTCAGCAACTCCCAGCCCACCCGCGCACTCGGCCAGGTCATGGTTGCCAAAGGCCATAAAAAAGCCGTATGGATCACCTGGAAGTACGCCGCAGGTGACGAGGCATTTGAAGGGTTCAAAGAGAGCTACGCCGCTGCCGGTGGCACCATCATC
>JANMVO010000413.1:0-9749 GCA_031392805.1 Rhodoferax sp.
GAGTTGATGTCGATCCGCTTCACCGCCAAGGCCATCGAGAAGCTGTGCGACATGGTGCGCTCGCAGGTCGATGACATCCGCAAGAAAGAGCGCGAGCTGCGCCGCATCATTGTGGACAAATGCGGCTACCCGCAAGAGCACTTCATTGCCGATTTCAGTGGCCGCGACAAGAATGGCAACAAGGTGCCCAGCCAGTTGCTCAACCTGAAATGGATTGAGAAACAGGCCGGTGCCGGCAAGCCGTGGAGCGCCATCATGGGCCGCAACATTCCGCCCGTGCAAGACTTGCAGCAAAAGCTGACCGACTTGCAGTCGCGCGTGGTGGTGCCGCTGGACCAGCTCAAAGACATCAACAAGCGCATGAACGAGGGCGAGTTCTCAAGCCGTGCCGCCAAGAAGGAGATGATCGAGGCCAACCTGCGCCTGGTGATCTCGATTGCCAAAAAGTACACCAACCGTGGCTTGCAGTTTCTTGATTTGATCCAGGAAGGCAACATCGGCTTGATGAAAGCCGTGGACAAGTTTGAATACCGACGCGGCTACAAATTCTCGACCTATGCCACCTGGTGGATTCGCCAGGCCATTACCCGCAGCATTGCGGATCAGGCGCGCACCATCCGCATCCCGGTGCACATGATCGAAACCATCAACAAGATGAACCGCATCAGCCGTCAGCACCTGCAGGAATTTGGCTTTGAGCCCGACGCCTCGGTGCTGGCCGAGCGCATGGAAATCCCCGAGGACAAAATTCGCAAGATCATGAAGATCGCCAAAGAGCCGATCAGCATGGAGACGCCGATTGGTGACGATGACGATTCGCATCTGGGCGATTTCATAGAAGACGGTGCCAACACCGCACCCATGGAAGCCGCGATGCAGGCTGGCCTGCGCGATGTGGTGAAGGACATCCTGGACAGCCTGACGCCACGCGAAGCCAAGGTGCTGCGCATGCGCTTTGGCATCGAGATGACCAGCGACCACACGCTGGAAGAAGTGGGCAAGCAGTTTGACGTGACGCGCGAGCGTATTCGCCAGATTGAAGCCAAGGCGCTGCGCAAGCTAAAGCACCCGAGTCGCTCGGACAAGCTGCGCAGTTTTACCGACACGCTTTAGCGGACACGCGGTCCAAAAACGGGGCAGTACAAGTCCCGTTTTTTTGCCTTTTTTATGTCCGCAACTCAAACCTGCGGGACTTGACACCTAATCAGCACTGACCGATCCGGGTGACGGTTTCCACTGGGCGACGCGCTCACCGGACTTCACGGACTCTGCCGACACTACCGACCCTACGGACCCCACTGCACGACCGCTTCATGCCCTTTTCTTCACTCGGCCTGTCTCCCGCTCTGGTGCGCGCCATCAACACGCTCGGCTACATTGCGCCAACCCCTATTCAGGTGCAAGCCATTCCGGCGATTTTGAGCGGCGGTGACATGCTGGGTTTGGCACAAACCGGCTCGGGCAAAACGGCGGCGTTTTGCCTGCCCATCCTGCAATACTTGCAGAACAACCGGCAGGATGCATCGCGCCAGAGCATTGAGTCAAGTCGCGCCCCGGTCGGTGCCTTGGTGCTCGTCCCCACGCGCGAGTTGGCCGCGCAGGTCGGTGACCTCATTCGCAGCCTGGCGCAACATCTGCCGGTGCCAGTGAAGACCGCCGTGGTTTTTGGCGGCGTGTCGATCAACCCACAGATGATGGGCCTGCGCGGCGGCGCAAATATCGTGGTGGCCACGCCGGGCCGCCTGCTGGACCTGCTAGACCACAATGCACTGGGTGCGTTCGGGCTCTCACGCGTCACCCTGCTGGTGCTGGACGAGGCAGACCGCCTGCTGGACCTGGGTTTTGCCGACGAGCTGGCGCGCATCCTTGCGCTGCTGCCATTAAAGCGTCAAAGCCTGTTTTTCTCGGCTACTTTCCCGCATGCCGTGCAGGCACTCGCGAACCGCCTGCTGCGCAACCCGGCCCGTATTGAGGTGCAGGCCACGCCCGCCACCCAGCCGGTGATCGTGCAACGTGCGATTGAAGTCGATGCCGGCCGACGCACCCAATTGCTGCGCCACCTGATCCAGCTGAATGCCTGGAGTCGGGTACTCGCCTTTGTTGCCACCAAACACGCCGCCGAGATTGTGGCCGACAAACTGCGCAAGGCCGACATCGACGCGGAGCCGTTTCATGGCCTGCTCAGCCAAGGCAAGCGCAGCCAGGTTTTGGCAGACTTCAAAGCCAGCCGTGTGCGGGTCGTCGTCGCAACCGACCTTGCTGCACGCGGCATCGATATTGCAGAGTTGCCGGTGGTGGTGAACTATGATCTGCCGCGCTCCAGTGTTGACTATATTCACCGCATTGGCCGCACCGGTCGCGCAGGCCAGAGCGGTGTGGCCATCAGCTTTGTCAGCGCGGGCACGGACAAGCATTTTCGGCTGATTGAAAAGCGCCAGGGTTTGCGTTTGCGCCGCGAACAGATTCCCGGATTTGAGCCGGTTGGGATCGGCTTGCCCGGTGCCAGTGACCACGCTGATGCCGGCATCGCTGCGGATAGCGGCACCCGCAATGAAGCCTCGAACATTGCCACCCGTGAAACCCCACGCAGCGCAACGATGACGCCTGACACCGGCGGCGTCAAAGGCAAACGTCCAAGCAAAAAAGACAAGCTTCGCGCCGCAGCTTCTATCCTGGCGCCGAAGGCATGAAATCAGAATTTATAATTAAATATATAGCAAACTATCTATATAATACAAGGGCCATAGGCATTTTTACTTCTCAAATAGCAAAAAAATGAGCAAATTTCGCGCCACGCCCGGCAAAGAGCAGATCGCCCTGCTTGGACCTTTTGAGCGGCTGGGGCTGCCAAACATCACGCTGGTCTCCACCGCGCAGCAGGCGGCGCAGGCACTGGCCATGCTGGCCACCGCCGACGTGCTGGGCTTTGACACGGAGTCCAAGCCAACCTTCGCCCGCGACGAGGTCTCCACCGGGCCGCACATTGTGCAGATGAGCACGCTCAAGCACGCCTATGTCATCCAACTCCACGATGCGCAGTGCCGCAGCATGGCTGCGGCCTTCCTGGCGCAGCATCCAGGCGCAAAAGTCGGGTTCGGGCTGGGCGATGACATCCGGCGCATCACACAGAAGCTTGGCGTGGAAGCTAAAAACGTCATCGACCTCAATCACCTGTTCAGAAAGCAGGGCTATCGCAAAGACATGGGCGTGAAAGCCGCTGTGGCGCTGCTGTTCAACAAACGTTTCCTCAAGTCAAAGAAGGCCGCAACATCCAACTGGGCCAACCCGCATTTGACTGAGAGCCAGATCACTTACGCCGCGAACGATGCGTATGCGGCAATACGGGTGTTTGTCGCGCTTGAAACTTTCCACCCGCCTGGCAGCCTGTCGGACTTAGGGAACGTCGGCTGAGAATCGACCGCAGCGGTCAATTTTTGGCTTCGCCACTCTTCGCGCACACCCTCTTTTTAGCTATGACACAACTGGAGTACCAGTTAGTCTTCACTTAAACTTCGTTTTGACCCATAACCGGGCTATGGACCCGCAAATCTGGCAAAAACTGTCCCTGTCGGGGCCGATTTTCGCTGAGCGACGCTTTAAGTCTGACAGGCTTCTAGCCCTTGTAAAATATACATAGTTAGCTTCTATATTTATAGCATATTAATGTTCAACCTGTGCGCAGCATCGACGGCATGGGTATGCACAATCACCCCAAAGTTATCATCCCCCCATGGACACAAGACTTCTTGAATTGCTGGTATGCCCCGTGACCAAAGGCCCGCTGGAATATGACCGGGACAAGCAGGAACTGCTCTCGCGCAGCGCGCGCCTGGCTTACCCGGTGCGCGACGACATTCCCATCCTGCTGGAGACCGAGGCCAGAACACTCACAGACGAGGAACTCGGGCTGTGACTTCTCAATTCCAGACAGACGAGGAACTCGGGCTGTGACCGCCCCGGCCTTCACCATCCTTATCCCCGCGCGGCTGGCCTCAACGCGCCTGCCCAACAAACCGCTGGCCGACATTGGCGGCGCGCCCATGATTGTGCGGGTGGCCCAGCGCGTGCAAATGCACTCAGGAACCCCGGCCGGCCAAGATGCGTCAAACCATGACCCGGTCATTGCGCCACGGGTGGTGGTGGCGGGTGACAGCCCCGAGATCATTGCCGCGTGCCATGCGCATGGCGTGGAAGCCGTGCTCACCCGCACCGACCACGCCAGCGGCAGCGACCGTCTGGCTGAGGCGTGCAACATTCTGGGACTGCCAGACGACGCCATTGTGGTCAACGTGCAGGGCGATGAGCCCTTGATCGATCCAACGCTAGCCCGCGCCGTCGCCAGTCTGCTGGGCAACCGGCCCGACGCCAGCATGAGCACGGCCGCGCATGCCATCGACGCCGTGGCGGACTTCAACAACCCAAATATCGTTAAGGTGGTGCTGGATGCCCGCAGCATGGCGCTGTACTTCAGCCGGGCACCCATTCCAGCGGCGCGCGATTTCCCCGGCCAGGCCTGGTGGCGGGACGCCGCAGTGCAAGGTGCCAGCGCCGCTTTAAACACGTCATTAACCACTTCATTAACCACTTTAAACACTGCCGCGAAGAGCACCTTGTTGAGCGCCATGAAAGGCGCCGCACCGTTGCGCCACATTGGCATCTATGGCTACCGCGCGGGCTTTCTGCGCCTGTTCCCAACCCTGGCGCAGGCCCCGGTTGAGGTGAGTGAAGCGCTGGAGCAACTGCGTGCCCTGTGGCATGGTCATCGCATTGCCGTGCATGTGACGGACCAAGCGCCCGGCCCCGGCGTGGACACGCCTGAAGACCTGGAGCGGGTGCGCAAACTTTTCATCGCCTGATGGTGCCTGCCGTGTCAGCCCGAGTGGCGCGACGCGTGCTATTCTTCGTGGAAATAGGAAAGCCATCGCTAGAAAGCTATCGCCAGAAAGCTATCGCAAAAAGAGGCATCGCAGCGCGGCCGTCAGCATGCTGTCGTTTATTAAAATCTGAGGAGTTCCATGAGACTGATTCTGTTGGGCGCGCCGGGTGCCGGCAAAGGCACGCAGGCCACCTTCATCTGCCAAAAATATGGCATCCCTCAAATCTCCACTGGCGACATGCTGCGTGCGGCCGTCAAAGCGGGCACGCCGCTCGGCATGGAAGCCAAGAAGATCATGGATTCCGGTGGCCTGGTCGGTGACGACCTCATCATCAACCTGGTCCAAGAACGCCTGACCCAGCCTGACTGCGCCAATGGTTTTCTGTTTGACGGTTTTCCGCGCACTCTGCCCCAGGCCGATGCGATGAAGGCCGCAGGCGTCAAGCTCGACTACGTGCTGGAGATCGACGTGCCCTTTGAGGCCATCATCGAACGCATGAGCGGCCGGCGCTCACACCCGGCGTCCGGGCGCACCTACCACGTCACATTCAACCCGCCAAAAGCAGAAGGCAAGGACGACGTGACGGGTGAACCCCTGATCCAGCGCGATGACGACAAGGTAGAGACGGTCAAGAAGCGTCTGGACGTGTACAGCGCGCAGACCCGCCCGCTGGTGGCCTATTACGCCGACTGGGCTCAGGCGCAGCCCACAGCAGCGCCAAAGTACCGCGCCATCAACGGCACCGGGACCGTGGACGAGATCAAGGCGCGCGCATTTGCGGCGCTGGCGGGCTGATTCAAGCGCCCGGCCCAGGGACGCATTGCACGGAAGTTATAGCAGAGACAGCATCAAGGCGATTCTTGCCTTCACGGGCGATAGGCCGTCTGAATCTGGCCAACGGTTGCCAGGCAAGGGCAGCACCCGCCCCTCGGCGCAGCGGGTCGCAACAAGCACTTTGATACCCGCCGTTTGCGCGCGCACCAGTGCAGCTTCCAGATCGCGGTGCACAGTGCCATTGCCAGTGGCGGCCACCACGATACCGCACACCGGGTCGGCGTGGCCAGGCGCTTGCAATACCAGCGCATCGACCAGCAAGCCGCTGGCACCCGCATGACTCATGACAATGTCCACACGCGGCCAGTGTTTGACTGAAACTATATTTTTAATAGCTAACTGTGGCGTATTTACAAGGGCTACAGGCCAATTATTTACCAAACGAACACAGTTTTCCTCGACAAAGCCGAGTGGCCCGCAGTCGCCAGACCTGAAGGCGTCAAGCCGGTACGGGTGAATTTTTTGCACCTCCACGGCGGTGTGGAGGGTGCCGGCGCACACGGCGACAACGCCCGCAGCGCCTGGGGTCATTGCCACGGCAAAAGCGTCCCGCAGATTCTGGGGGCCATCGGGCGCGAATGCCGTGGCCGGGCGCATGGCGCAGGTCAGCACCACGGGCTTGTCGGCCACAAGCGCAGGCGCAAGCACGGCGTGCAGAAAATACGCGGTCTCCTCCAGAGTGTCAGTGCCGTGGGTGATGACGATGCCCTGCACGTCAGGCTGTGCCAGAAAATGGCTCACGCGGGCAGCCAGGGCCTGCCAAACGGCAAAGCTCATGTCCTTGCTGTCGACCTGCGCCACCTGTTCGCAGACCAGTGAGCATGGCAAGAGCGCCAGGGCGGGAACAGCCTCGATCAACTGCACCACACTCACTTGGGCAGCGGTATAACCGATGTTGTCGCCAGCCGTAACGGCGGTACCGGCAATCGTGCCCCCAGTGCCCAGCACCACAATCTTTTTGTTTATTTTTAACGACATGACTTGCATATTTTTTAAAACTGGTTAAAAATACAGTTACTGGATATTAAGACAGCCAAATTAATTCACGATTCAGATTTTTTCAGTTTCAGCCTTCAGTTCAGTTTTCTGTTTTGTCTTGATACTCGCCAGTGCAAAAGGAGTCAGCATGATCGACTTGCCCAGCTTCCCAGTGAAACTCACCGCCCGCCAGCAGCAGATTCTGGACCTCATCAAGAGCGCGATTGCACGCACCGGCGCGCCACCCACACGTGCCGAAATCGCGAGCGAGTTGGGTTTCAAATCTGCGAACGCCGCCGAAGAACATTTGCAGGCGCTGGCCCGCAAAGGCGTGATCGATCTGGTCAGTGGCACCTCGCGCGGCATTCGCCTCAAGAGCGACGTATTGCGCTCCATCAACGAATCGCGCAGCCATCAATTCTCGCTGTCCAGCTTCGCCCAGCTTGCCTTGCCTCTCATAGGCCGGGTGGCAGCCGGCTCGCCAATTCTCGCGCAGGAGCATGTGGACCAAACCTATTACGTTGAAAACAGCCTGTTTCAACGCAAGCCGGACTACCTGCTCAAGGTGCGCGGCATGTCCATGCGTGACGCCGGCATCTTGGATGGCGACCTGCTGGCCGTGCAGGCCACCAAAGACGCCAAGAACGGCCAGATTGTGGTGGCGCGCCTGGGCGATGAAGTTACCGTCAAGCGCTTCAAGCGCAACAAACACCTGATCGAACTGCACCCTGAAAACCCCGACTATCAAACCATTGTGGTCGAGCCCGGTGAGCCCTTCGAAATTGAAGGCCTGGCGGTCGGGCTCATTCGCAACACCATGCTGATGTAGCGCTGCTGTAGTGGTGATGATGCGCTGGCGTGGCGATTGAGGTGCGTACTAAATTTGGTCAAGACTGTGGTTGGGTCGCGATTGGTCCGCTGCATCCACAACGAATTGAGAGATTTCAAATGAACATTGCTTTATTTGCCGTTCCAGGGTTATTGGCTCCCCTGCAAGATTTGTTTCGCTGGTTTACATCGAGTGCATTGCCCGCAATCGGTACAGCACAGCCGAGCACTTTGAGGCAAAATGAGATTACTACTAACTCAATAGCATCATATGCCCGTCAGACGCGGGCTACAGGTGAAAATAGCTTCCGAATTCAAACCCTGAAGCCATCGCCCGCACTATTCACACTACCCGCACTACCCACACTACCCGCACTACCCACACTACCCACACTACCCACACTTCCCAGACTACCCACAATATCCACACTACCCGCCCTGCCGATACTGCGAGTAGTGCGCGTGCTTGAGGCGGGTCAGGCAACGGCCAACGTGGGACGCATGGTGATTTCCGGTCGCATGGCCGATGTTTGCGCCGAGCTTGACCGGCTGGCCGCACGCGAAGCGACTAAGGGCGCTGGCGGGATGCAGTGCAAGGCGCTTCGCGCGCCGTAGCACAGGCAAATTCGCTTGGCCTGGTCACTCGGCCAGATCGCTCGGATCGATCCAATCAGGGCGCCTAGCTCAGGCATTCGCTGCTGCGCCCAGCAAATAGTCGCGCTTGCCGAGATTCACGCCGTTATGGCGCAAGATCAAATAGGCTGTGGTGATGTGGAAAAACATATTGGGCAGTACCCAGAGCTTTAAAAATGCCTCGCCTGCCATGGTTCGGGTGGCGTCTTTGCCTGCGGGAAATGTGATTTCTTTTTGCTCGACACCATCAAGTTTATTGGCCGGTACAGACGCCAGATAGTCCAGCGTTTTCTGGATGCGGACTTTCAGCTCGGCCAGGGTTGTTTCAGTATCGTCAAACTTTGGTGCTTCTACCCCTGACAAACGCGCGATGCCATTCTTGGCGGCATCGCAGGCAATCAGAATTTGACGCGTCAAGGGCAGCATGTCGGGAGCCAGGCGGTACTGCAACAAGGCCTGCGGTTCGCATTTCTTTTCATCAATAAAAGACTGTGCTTTGTCCAGCATATGGCTGAGGTTGCCTAGCAAGGCCGTACAAACTGGCAGCGATGCAGACGACATTGAAATAGGCATAATCAAATTTCCAAAAGTAAAGGGTGAGGCTGCAATGCTAACCGCAACAACAAAACGTGCGCTACAGCAGCTTTGTTACCTGGCAAGCAACCAATCCGACGGTTGGCGTTAGTCTCCAAGGCACAATACGCGTATGAATATTGTGATTCTTGATGATTACCAGGACGCTGTTCGCAAGCTTGCCTGCGCGACCACGCTTGAGGATTTTCCCGCCAAGGTGTACACCAATACAGTCAAGGGTTTGGGCCAGTTGTCGGTTCGGCTTAAGGACGCCGACGTGATCATCCTCATCCGGGAGCGCACGCACATGACGCGTGCCTTGATCGAAAAATTACCCAAGCTCAAGCTGATTGTCCAGACCGGACGGGCCGGCAGCCACATCGACGTTCAGGCCTGTACCGAGCGCGGCATTGCGGTGGCAGAGGGGACCGGTTCCCCAGTCGCGCCCGCCGAGCTGACTTGGGCCCTGATCATGGCGGCCACGCGCCGTTTGCCGCATTACATTGGCAATCTCAAACATGGTGTCTGGCAGCAATCGGGGCTCAAATCGGGCTCCATGCCCGCCAATTTTGGCTTGGGAACGGTGCTCAAAGGCAAGACGCTGGGGATCTGGGGCTACGGAAAAATCGGGCAGCTGCTGGCCGGCTACGGCGCCGCGTTCGGCATGAACGTCATGATTTGGGGACGAGAGCCGTCGCGCCAGCGGGCGGTGCTGGATGGCTTTCAGGCGGCCTCCAGCCGAGACGAGTTTTTCCAGACCAGCGACGTGCTCTCCCTGCACATCAGGCTCAACGATGAAACCCAAGGCATTGTCAAAATTGAAGATCTGGCCCGTATGAAGACAACCGCCTTGCTGGTCAACACCTCGCGCTCCGAACTGATCGAAGCCGACGCCTTGATCAGTGCCCTGAATCGGGGGCGTCCCGGCATGGCCGCAGTCGATGTATTCGAGACCGAGCCAATTTTGCAGGGCCATGCGCTGTTGCGTCTGGAAAACTGCATCTGCACGCCGCACATTGGCTATGT
>JANMVO010000418.1:0-12539 GCA_031392805.1 Rhodoferax sp.
CTGATGGAAACGCTCAAAAAACGTTTTGAAGAGCAGAAAGAGCGCCACGAAGGTGGCAGCAAGATGATTGGCACGGGTGGCACCTCACCTTTTGGCGCCTACGGCCACAACCCGCAAGGCATTCGAATTGGGCAGGACAAAAGCCGTAATAGAAGCGCGGTGAAGGTGTGGGACCAGCGTGCCTACAAAGATTACGACGACACGCAGGAGCTGGGCACCCGCAACATCAAAATTGCGCTTCGGCGTCTGCGCAAATTCGCCCGTGAAGGCCACGAGGAAGAGCTGGACCTGGACGACACCATCCGCTCCACGGCAGCCAATGCCGGCTGGCTCGACATCAAGATGGTGCCGGAGCGCCACAACAATGTGAAAGTGCTGTTGCTGATGGACGTGGGCGGCACCATGGACGAGCACATCGCCCGCGTGGAAGAAATGTTCTCGGCGACCAAAACCGAGTTCAAGCACATGGAGTTTTATTACTTCCACAACTGCGTCTACGACTTCATGTGGAAGAACAACCGGCGCCGTTTCAGCGAAAAATTTGCCACCTGGGACATCATCCGCAAGTACAACAAGGACTACAAACTGATCTTCATTGGTGACGCCACCATGAGCCCCTACGAGATTTTGCAACCCGGCGGCAGCGTGGAGTACAACAACGAAGAAGCCGGGGTTGAATGGCTGCAGCGCCTGACCCATGCCTTCCCAAAATTTGTCTGGATCAACCCCGAGCCGCAAGGCGTGTGGCAGTACCGCCAGAGCATCAGCGTTATCCAGCAGATCGTCAGCCAGCGCATGTACCCGCTGACCATCAAGGGTCTGGAAGAAGCGATGCGCTTGCTGTCAAAATAGGCGGATGTTCGGGCGACAAAAAAACTGGCGCTTAATAACGCTGATTCAAACGCTGATGCAAAAGCTGGTCCTGTGGCCAGCTTTTCTCGCTTTGGTGGGGGCAGTTTCAGGCTCGTTGCAGGCGCAGACTCTGCCGTTCAGCCCCGCTGTCGCGACGCCCGCGCAATCTCCGCCCCAAAGCTCGCCCGAAATCCTGGCCTTTGACATCGAGATTCAGGCCCCGCCCGAGATCAAAGACTACCTGCAACGCCACATTGAGTTGCAGCGATACCGTGAATTGAGCGATCTTGACGCCAGTGAACTGGCGCGGCTGTTGACGGCGGCTCAAAGCAATGTGCAAGACCTGCTGGGCACGCTGGGGTATTTCTCACCCGAGATCGAATTGGTGGTGCGTGACACCCCGCAAAACCCAAAGGCGGCGCGCCGCGTGGAAATAAAGGTGCTGGCGGGAGAGGCCGTCAAAATCAGCGGGGTCAAGATTGATTTCACCGGCCCGATTGCGCAGGAAGAGGCGGCGCAGGACCAGCGCCAACTCATTCGCGCAACCTGGGCTTTGCGCCGGGGTATGGCGTTTACGCAAGCCGATTGGAACGCGGCAAAAACCCAGTCGTTGCGATTGCTGACTGCACGGCGATACCCGGTGGGACAAATTGTGACGAGCCGCGCAGAAATTGACCCGGATACAAAAACTGCCACCCTGAGCATCACGCTGGACTCTGGTCCGGCCTACCAGTTGGGGCCGGTCCAGATCAGCGGTACCCAACGTTTTGACGCGCAACTGGTGACCCGGCTGGCGCGCCTGAGGCCAGGCGCAGATTACGACCAGGGCCAACTGCTGGAAGCGCAGCAACGCCTGTCAGACAGCGGGTTTTTCGACTCGGTGTATGTGTCACTGGACACAGCGGGCAGTCCGATGCAGGCACCGGTGCTGATACAGGTGCGCGAGGCCCGGCTGCAGAAAATCGTGCTGGGCGTGGGCATCAGCACCGACAGCGGGCCGCGCCTGTCGGTGGCGCACACGCACAACAAATTGCCGGGCATTGGCTGGCGCGCCGTCTCCAATTTGTCGCTGGACCGTGCAACCCGGTCCCTTGGCAGTGAATTGACATCACCACCGGATGAATCAGGCTGGCGGTGGGCCACTTCAGCGCTGATTCAAAGCCAGACATCAGGCAGCTTCAGCGTTGACAGCCAGCGCTATCGGCTTGGCCGCACCCAGGGAAGTGAGCGGATTGACCGCAACTACTACCTGCAATATGACCGCGCCAAGGTTTCCGGCCAGGGCTTGCAGCCTGCGGCAGATGCGCTAAGCGCCAACTACGCCTGGACCCAGCGCAACTTTGACAGCCTGCCTTTCCCCGCCAGCGGTTACGGCCTGGGCGTGGAGTTGGGCGGCGGCGTCACGCTGGGCAGCAGCCGGCAGCCGTACCTGCGCGCACACGTGCGATGGCTGGACTTGATCCCGCTGGCGGATGAGCGGGCTGGCCCGCGCGCCACCCTGCGCGCGGGCCGCGTGGCGCTGCGCGCTGAGGGTGGCGTGGTGCTGGCACGACCCGGCGCTGACGTGCCCAACACGCAGCTTTTTTTAACCGGTGGTGACACCTCTGTGCGCGGCTATGCCTTTCGCAGTGTCGGCAATGAGTTGGCCAATGGGGCGACAGCAGCCGGTCGCTACCTGGCGGCCGGCAGCGTGGAGTGGCAGCGCCCCATCGTGATCAACGACAAACTCAGCGACTGGGAAAGCAGCATCTTCATTGATGTTGGAGCGGTGGCCGACAAGCCCTCAGCGCTGCGCGCCAAAGTGGGCATAGGGGCCGGTGTGCGCTGGAAAAGCCCGGTCGGGCCGCTGCAAATTGATGTGGCCTATGGCGTCGCGGTCAAGAAGTTGCGCCTGCACCTGAGTGTGGGGTTCACGTTTTGATGAAACCGCGCAAGTTCTTTTTCTGGCTCCTTGGACTGCTGGCGACGCCGGTGCTGCTGGTCGGCCTGCTGCTGCTGGCCTTCTGGCTCTGGACTGATGCCGACACGTCGCTGGCCATCGCACTCAAACAGGCTTCACGCTACTTGCCAGTGGGCCAGTTGCTGGTGGCAGAGGACGTGCGTGGCACCCTGCGCCAAGGCGGGCACATTGGCTTGTTGCGCTGGGAAAAAAACGGCTTGGTGATGGAGGCGCGCCAGATTGACCTGGTCTGGCAACCGAGGGCTCTGCTGGACCGCCGCTTGCAACTTGACACGCTGCACGTGGCGCAACTCGTCATTGACGACAAAAGCCCGCTCAGCCCCGTCAGCGGCAAGGCCCTGCTGGACAATTTTATTTTGCCTTTTCAGGTGGATCTGAAGTTTGCGATTGACGTGTTGCGAACGGCAGGTGCGCTGGCCCAGCCAGTCACCGACCTGTCGGGCCGCTATCAGTTTGACGGATCCCGGCACACCCTCAAACTTGATGCTGCCAAATTTTCTGCGGGTCAGTACAAAGGCCAGGCCAGCGTGTTGGCGCGCGCGCCTTTGACGCTGCAAGTGCAGGTGCTGGGCGATGTGCTGGCGACGATTCCCGGCACTGCGCAGCCTCTGTTGCTGGCAGCAACGGCTTCGGTGCGCGGCAATCTGGCGGGGCTGCAGCCGCTGCTGGATGTGCAGGCCGTGGTAGGGCCTGCCGCATCTTCCGCGCCGACAACTGGTGGGGCAGTTGCCGCAGCGACCAGGGCACCCAAAGCAGCGCCGCCGATGCGCGTCCAGCTGGCCGCCCAAATCAGCCCCTGGGCTGCGCAACCGATTGTCAAAGCCATGGCCGCCTTCAGTGATCTGAACCTGGCGACGCTGTGGCCTGAGACTCCGCAAACCTTGCTGACCGGCAGCGCAGAGGTTCAGCCAGAACCAACGGCGCAAAAGCCCAAAGCAGGTTCAACAGGTTCAACAGGTTCGACAGGTTTGGCGGCTTTGACAGTTTTAGCCTGGCGGGCGCAGTTGAGTTTCACCAACGCCCTGGGCGGCCCCTGGAACCTGAACCGCCTGCCGATAGACGCCGCGAATGCGCGCCTGAGTTTCGACAATGGGCAGTGGCTGGTTCAGTCGCTCAACGCCGAGATTGCGGGCGGGCGCGTGGCAGTGCAAGGCAAACTCAATGGCACGGCCGCCAATAGCGCGCAAGCCCCGGCCATTTCAGGCTGGCAGGCCCTGGCAACACTGCAAAACATCAACCCGGCGGCTCTGAACTCCCAATGGGTGCCAGCGTGGGTGGATGGAAAGATCAACGCCTCAACCTCCGCTTCCACCTCCGCCATCACGACCACCACCAGCCAGGCAATTGATTTTGATGCCCAGCTCCAACCCGCCGCCAGGCAACCTGATGCATCCCGGTTGAACGGATTGCACTTGAAAAACGCGGCAGTAAAAGGACGCTGGGCCAGCGGAATACTGAGCCTTCAGACCCTGAAAGTCGAAACCAGTGATGCCCTTCTTCAAGGCAACGTGGATGTGCAGCTTGCCAGCAAAGCCGCGCAAGGTCAGCTGCAGCTAACACTGCCCGGTGGCCAGGCACAGGTGCAGGGCAAGCTCAGTGAGAAGGAAGGTGGCGGCGACTTTGCGCTGCGCCTGCCGGACGCTGGCAAAGCATCGCGCTGGCTTGAAACCCTGCCAGGCGCGGCGAAGCTGCAGTCAGGCTATGCGGTGCAAGGCAACGGCGAACTCACAGGCGCGTGGAGCGGCGGGTGGCGGGGCGCATTGCAGGGCCCGTCACAAGGTGCGGACCTGACTGTGCGAAGCACCCTGCGCTTGGCGCAGCTGGATGTGTCGGGTCCGAAGCAAACACCCGGCCAGGCTTTGCGCGTGCGCGATGTTCAGGCGGAGGTGTCGGGTTCTTTGAATGCACTGGCGTTAAAGGCCAGCGGTCAATGGCTAAACGGGTCGCGCCGCTTCAATCTGCAAACCCAGGCGACTGGCGGGCGCCACGGCGCAGGCAATTGGCAAGCTATGGTGAACAGCGCACAAGTCCAAACCCAAAACAGCCTTGAGCCAGGCACCTGGACGGCACAGATTCGCCAACCGGTCAGCATCAGCTGGAACACCAATGTGACCGGCAACGTACTGGACATCGACGCGGGTGAATCATCGCTGACCGGCCCCAGCGCTGGCATCGCCAGCATCGTGTGGCGCCCAATTCGCTGGAGCAAGACGGGTGCCCGCAGCGAGCTTGCAACCCAGGGCCAGCTGCAGGGCGTGCCACTGGCATGGCTGGATCTGTTGGCCAACGCCCAGCTCGGCAATTTGGGGCTGCGCGGCGATCTGGTTTTTGACGGCGATTGGGATGTGCTGGCGGGTGGCACGCTCAAGTCAAAATTATCATTGGTGCGCCGCAGCGGCGACATCAGCATTCAGGCTGAGGGGGTCACTGGCAACGGGTTTGGCACCGGCTCCGCCATCAGCGCCGGTGTCAAGGACGCCCGCGTGACGTTGTCGGCAGACGGCGATGTGTTGCGTGTGAGCGCGCGCTGGGACAGCGAGCGGGCCGGCTTGGCCCAGGGCGACTTCAGCACCAGAATTGCGAGCTCAAGCGTTAACGTCAATGAGGGCTGGCGCTGGCCTGCGGAGGCACCCCTGGCGGGCACGTTGCGGGCACAGTTGCCGCAGGTCGGCGTGTGGTCGATGCTCGCGCCGCCAGGCTGGCGGATTCGCGGCACCCTGGACGCCAACATCGCGCTGGCTGGCACGCGCGGCACGCCGCAATGGAGCGGCACGCTGAATGCCGACAGTCTGGCGCTGCGCTCGATTGCAGACGGCATTGAATTCAGCAATGGCAAGCTGCGCACCTCCTTGAAAGGGCAGCGGCTTGAGATCAATGAATTCAGTTTGCAGGGTGCGAGCGGCGGTGGTAGTGGCGGTGATGTCGGTAGTTCGGGTTCTGGGCGGGGTGCTGGCGTTGGCGGCGGGGGCCTGCTAAATGCCAAAGGTTTCGCCGAGTGGCTTCCCGGCGCCACCAGCAACACGGCGGTGCTGCCCAAAATTCGCATCGAGCTGGCAGCGCAAGCGCAGGCCCTGCGCGTCAGCGCACGGGCCGACCGCCGCCTGGCCGTCTCAGGCAATCTGCAGGTCAAACTGCTTGACGCCAAACTGGAGATACGCGGTGCACTGAAAGCAGAACAGGCGCTCTTCATCCTGCCTGATGAAAACACGCCCAGCCTGGGTGATGACGTGGTGGTGAAATCGTTGACCAGGAATCCGCAGCCATCAACATCAACATCAGCAACACCAGCGCCCACCGAACGTGACATCATGCCCGCAGCTTCCAACGCCATCCGCATCGTGCCCGATGTGGCCATCGCGCTGGACATGGGGCCCGACTTTCGGGTGCAGGGCCGCGGCCTCAACACACGCCTCACTGGCACCCTCAATCTGATCAGTTCTGCGGCAACCCCCAGCGTCCCGCGACTGACAGGAACCTTAAGAACCGTGCGGGGCAGCTACAAAGCCTATGGTCAGCAGCTCGACATTGAGGAGGGCGTGATGCGCTTCACCGGTCCCTATGACAATCCCGCGCTCGACATTCTGGCCATACGCCCCAATTTGACCGTGCGGGTCGGCGTGCAGGTCAGTGGCACAGCGCTCTTGCCACGCGTGCGGCTTTACGCAGAGCCGGATTTGCCGGACGCCGAAAAGCTGGCCTGGCTGGTGCTGGGCCGCTCGGGAGCCAACGGGGGCGCAGAGTCAGCCGTGCTGCAACAAGCTGCGCTGGCGCTGCTGGGGGGCAACGGCAAAGGCCTGTCGGGCCGATTGGCTGAGGCGCTCGGGCTTGATGAGCTGTCATTTCGCGGATCGGCCAGCAATGTTGATGGCACCACCAGCGCCGCCGCCGTCACGCTGGGCAAGCGGCTGTCGCGCAACTTTTACGTCGCCTATGAACGCAGCGTAGCTGGTACCCTGGGCACGGTGTTTATCTTTTACGACCTCTCAAAACGCTTCACCCTGCGGGTCCAGACCGGTGAGCAAAGCGCCATCGATTTGATTTTCACGGTGCCTTACGATTGAGGTGCGAGGCCAAGGGTCGGGCGCATCACGCCATAGCCCTACAATTCCGGCTTCTCCTCGTAGTTCAATGGATAGAACGAGTGCCTCCTAAGTGCTAGATATGGGTTCGATTCCCGTCGAGGGGACCAAAAAGCGTCAAGAAAACAGTCCCTGCGGACTGTTTTTAGCTTTTTGCGTAGCATGCGCTTGCAAGCGCTTCAAGGCTGACTCAGAAAGCGTAAAAAGGCCCTGTTCCCAGCGCTGATGGCTGCCCCTCAATGCCTATGAACACGCGTCGCCCGTAAAAGAACGGCAAGCCCCAGTCAAAAGTATTGGCATCACCAATGGTGCCTGACAGAGTTGGAATAACGGCCTGCGTGCCTGAGGCAAACGATGCCAGGGCGTTGTCGATGGAGAACGCAATCGGAACACGGACCCCATTGCGACCGACCATCGTGGCCGACAAATTGGTGAGCGCGGCCGGGCAATAAAAGCCCGCACCACTGGTGCCCGTGCAGACGGGTATCGTGCCGGCGTCAAAGTACAGGCCATTTGAGCCGGTGTCGATAAAGCTGGTGTCGAGGGATTTCCCGCCAAACAAGGTTGTAAAGTCGCCAGCACTGGTTGTCAAAACAGAACCCGACGTGAACTGGTTGTTGGGCCGGGTACCGATGCCAAATATCAGCAACCCGTCCAGGCTGGACGCGCCGCCCAAGCTGACGGCTGGCAAGTCAATCAGCAGGCCGTTGTTGTCTGTTGCAAACAAGGGCACGGGGTTCTTCAACTGTTTGGCAATGCTGGCCAAACTGCGCGTGGTGGCAGAGCAAAAAGCGTTGGTGCAGGTGAAATAAAACCCATTGGCCGCTGTAACGGCACACGGTGACCCACAGTCTTCCTTGAACAGTCCAAGCCCAAGAATGCCGTTGGCACCCAGTGTGGCCGGCATGGTTAAAACGTCCCCGGACGAACAGGCGGCTGCGAGCCGGTTAAACGCCGGGTCTGCAATCACTTGAATCGGCACATTGGCGGCCAGTTTGCCGCCCAGCAAAATATCAGCCATTGCCACTGGACCCCAAGCAAAGGTGTTGTCGACAAACTGAGCACAATTAAGCAGGGGAAGACCGCTGGCGCCGGTCACCCGGCTCAGGTTCAAGGCTGGTGCCAAAACGCTGGACAGAAGCCGCAGTCCGGTTGAGCCCGTGTCTACCAGCACATGGTCAACCGTCTGGCATTGGGTGCTGCTGCCGGGCTGGCAGATGGTGACACTGGTGTACAGCCGGTTGACGTTAATGCCTGCTGGGCCAGAATCCACGGTCACGCTGATCACGTTCGCCAGCGACGAAAAGGGTGGCGCTAAAGGGCTGGTCGCGGGCGCGACCGTTGATTCACCGCCACCGCCGCCGCCGCAAGCCGTCACCAGACTGACAACGACGGCCGCCAAAAAGGCGCGACCTGAAAAATCACTGTAGTACATCTTTGATATTGACATCGCTCGGGATCAGGTCAGGCGCGTAGGCATGGCCAAAAAAGTTTCGCATGCGTCCATTGGATCTCACCACCAGTGCGTCGCGTTCCATATTCACGGGTGCACCGCGTCGGCCCGCAAGGCGCGCCTGCTGTGCCTCTTCCCTGAAGGCATTGAAATAGTCACCCAGCAAGACATTGAGGTCGGGCAACACCGGGCCGCGCCACGAAACAGCAAAGACCACGCCAGATGGCGTTGCGTACTCCCTGACGGTGGTGCCGCTGTCAAGCCCGGACTCGTGAATTGTGTAAGAAGCAGGGCGCGCGGCGGCCTGAATCTTTGCGCCCGATACAGAGGGAGCAGATGGCATTGGCGGGCGCGCTGCGGGCGCTTGCACAAGCGCTGGAGGCACTTGCCCGAGCGCTGAAGGCGCTTGCCCAAGCGTCGCCATGGCTTCGCCCTGGCATGCCACCAGCGCCGGACCGAGCAGCAGCAGGCGAGCAGACTCTGGTCGAAAAAAACGTCTCATACGGAATTTCATTTTGACGCGCAACATCTTGATTTATCCCGATTGTGACCATGAATGGCCAGCGGGCAGGAAAGCCCCCTCAAAATTCACTGTACGATGAAAATGGTCAAGGGCAAGGCGCACTTGACGGGGCAATCCCAGCGCGCAATTGGGCGACGAACGAGCCACACAAGCGAGGAGCAACGCCGCAATGCGCCCGTTAGTGTTGCAAATCTTGCGGCCACAAATGGAATATTGGTTTTTTCCGCCTCCCTAAGCTGCTTCAAGCCCGCGCCTGCTCTTTTCAAAAGCATGTATGCGCAACCCACAGCGCGAAATCACATCCGCAAGCCGAAGCTGGCACTGCTCTGCATTGGTGGCAAGTATTTTCGGGACGAACCGAAGCCGGGTTCACGCCCTATTCGTCAAACAAATATGCCTATAGCCCTCGTCCTTCATAAATAGTTTGCTACTCTTTTTAATATAAACAGGAAACGGCCCAGCCTGGGGAAGGGCGGAGCACACCGGCACCTTTGCCCAAGTCACAATTTTGCAATGATTGGTTTTTTGGGCCGGCTGTGATCAGCAGCGTTGCGCGCTTCATGACACGGTGGCTTCGTCAGACCGGGTGTCGCCCCGGTTGTCTTTCCAGGTGATGCCAATCTTGTCCCCCGCTTTGGCCCCTTTCACGGTGAACTGCAGAAAAGGGTTTTTTGATACCGCCGGACCCCATTCGGCCGTCATGACCGACTTGCCATTGTGGGTCGTTGCCACTTCAGTGATGTGCCACGCGGGGATCAATTTGCCACCCGCATCCCGGCGCTGGCCGGTTTCCATTTCGTGGCTCATGAGCACGCGCACGGTGGCGTTGGTACCGGCTACTTGAGCGCGAATGCGCATTGGGTCTGCCATTTTAGAACTCCTGACATTTGAATGAAGTGGATCGCTGAAAAAGAATTCCCGCTCATTCAGCCGCCGCAGCCGCCCAGCGTGACCTTGACTTCTTTTTTTGCAAACAAGACACGTCCATCGTTCATGATAGCCACGGCATAGACATCGGACGACTGGCCCATCTTGGTCCTGGTCGACACGTTGGTGTCAATGCTGTCTGTGATGTTGAATATGGCGACCAACGCTGCAGGATTTTTTTCCACCAGAATCAGCAACTGCTTGACGCCCGCCAGCGCAGTGCTCACGCCGACAGGAACGACCGCGCCATTTTCAGCAATGTCCGGGCCGGTGATGGTCACGTCTTTGCTTTCAACCGGCGCACCCGCGCCCAGGCCCTTGAGTGCGTCTGCCACGCCTTTGGCCTCAAACGCCGCCTTGTTCCAGGCCGCAAAGGCCGCATGCGGAAAAAGGCCCGTGCTTGCCAGCAAGGCGCCCACGACGGCGCAGTGCTGAAGTGACTTGCGACGGGTTTGCATAGAAGGCTCCTTGAAAAAATCGAACAGTTAAACCAGGACTACGGTAACAGTAGTCATACAACCCTATGACACCTGGACATTTCTGACCTCGCCATTTTGCTGAACCAGCCAAGACTGAATCGAATTGTTGCAAGGATGCGGGCAAACAAGGCCACACCCAATCGTCGTCGAAGTCGTCGTCGCCGGACCCTCTTCAATATTGACATCACCACCTCACCAAGATTAGCCTTAGTATCCACCTATGACAAATTACCGGAGTCGACAGAAATGCCCGCCATGCGATTGAATATACAACTTGCCACTGCTTTGCTTCTGGCGTGCGCCGCCTTCACGGCCAAGGCGCAAAGCGGCGCTGCGCTCAATGCGCGCAGCCTGGCTGCCACTTGCGCCAGTTGCCATGGCACAGACGGCCGCTCGGTCGAGGGTGCTGCCATCCCCTCACTGGCCGGCATGCCCAAAGCCTACATGAGCGCGCAGATGAAGGCGTTCAAGGACGGTTCGCGCCCTGCCACCGTGATGCACCAGCTCTCAAAGGGATTTACCGACGAACAGGTGGAGACCATGGCAACCTATTTCGCAGCCCTCAAACGTTAAGGCGGAGAACACCATGATCAAAAGACGCAAACTTGTCCAGGGCACGGTTGCCTTTGGCTCCTTGGGCCTGCTCAACTCTATTTTGGGATGCGCAACGCCGGGCGGCGTGCCGGCAAAAGCCAAAGTGGTGGTCGTTGGCGGGGGCTACGGGGGTGCCACTGCCGCCAAATATGTGCGCCTGCTGTCGGACTACAAAATGGATGTGGTGCTGATCGAGCCGAATTCGGCCTTTGTCTCCTGCCCCATTTCCAACTTGGTGCTGGGCGGCTCGAAAACCCTCAACGACATCACCACGCCCTATACCAGCCTCGGCAGCAAACACGGCGTCGCCTTGGTCAGAGACATGGTGACCGCCATTGACGCCAGCAAGAAGACCGTGCTGCTTGCGGGCGGCGCGACGATTGCCTACGACAAGCTGATTTTGTCGCCGGGCATTGACCTGCTGTGGAACAGCGTTGAGGGTCTGCAGGCCGCCAACGTTTCGGGCAAGATTCTGCAAGCCTGGAAAGCGGGTGCGGAAACAGTCGCGCTGCGCAAACAACTGGAAGCCATGCCCGACGGCGGCGTCTATGCGCTGACCATTCCCGAAGCCCCGTACCGCTGCCCGCCCGGCCCGTATGAGCGCGCCAGCCAGGTGGCCAGCTACTTCAAGGCAGCCAAGCCGCGCTCCAAGGTGCTGATTCTGGACGCCAACCCCGATGTGACGTCCAAAGGCCCCCTGTTCAAGAAGTTTTGGGCCGACAACTACAAAGACATCATTGAGTACCGGCCACAACACAAGACCGTGGCGGTGGATGCCAATACCAACACCGTCAAGTTTGAGATTCAAAGCGACGTCAAGGCCGACGTGCTGAACGTGTTGCCGGGCATGAGCGCGGGCAGTATTGCCGTTAAATCAGGCCTGGCCAATGCCAATGCCCGCTGGTGCCATGTGAATTACCTGACGTTCGAGTCCACCGCTGCCAAAGACGTGCATGTGATCGGCGACTCGATCCAGATTGCGCCCGGCATGCCCAAATCAGGCCATATGGCGAATGGCCACGCCAAGGTGGCGGCTGCCGCCGTGGTGGCCGAGCTGTCGGGGTGGGAGATCAATGCCAAACCGGTACTGACCAATACCTGCTACAGCTTTGTGGATGCCAGACAGGTGATTCACGTGGCCTCGGTTCACGAGTACGTCGCGGCCGAGAAAACCTTCAAGACCGTCGCAGGATCCGGCGGTGTGTCGCCGGGTGCAACGCCGCTGGAAGGTGTCTATGCCTGGAACTGGGCGCAAAATATCTGGGCGGACACGCTGTTGTAGACGCCCGGCAAAGGCAAGCGGCTGATAATCTTGAGCCGCAGCGCGCTGACATCACGCGAAACATTTCTGCTGGCATCGCGCACATCAGCCGCCCAGTCGCGGCGGACTCGCCCTTGCGCCATCTGCGCCTTGCCAAAAATGATGTCAAGCGGCGGCCCGCTTTGGAGTCGTCCGCTTTTGTGGTGTCGGATTCAAGCGATCCGTTTTGGCGGGCGGCACATGCGCCTCAACGTAGGCGTCAAGCAACCGCCTGATCATTCGCTGGTACTGGGTCTGGTGCTTCGACGCTTCCAGCTTGAAAAAATCAACACTGCTCTTGCTCAACAAAAGCGTGACCTTGACGCCTTCTTCGCGAAAGGCAAGCTCAGAGGGCGATGGCAGAAAGTCCGG
>JANMVO010000433.1:0-1857 GCA_031392805.1 Rhodoferax sp.
TGCGCGGCAAGCTGCGGCGCATCCGCGTTTGCCGCTGACACCTTCTTTTCAGCAGAATGATTAGGGTTCGAAACTCGCACCATTTCAGAGCATCCAATCTTGTATCCAAGTTTGAATGCAATGAGCGTGCCAGGTGAGATCTACATCGGCAGGTGCAGCGCTAATTTGCCACGAATTCGCGCCATTTACCGGTCAAATACGCCTGTAGCCCTCGTCTACAAATCATAAGTAGCTATTTAATATATAGCAACTATCCAATGTATGACGCTTAATCCGGTTGCGCCATTTGCCCGTCAATGTAATACCAGCGCCCGCCTTCGCGCACAAAACGGCTGGTCTCATGCATGCGCTGGGCGCGACCGCTGCCGTCGCGCAAGCGGGCCACAAACTCCACCACACCGGCATCCCCGGTAGACTGCGCGTGCAGCACCTCCAGCCCCAGCCACTTGACGGGTGACAGCTCAAGCTCGCCGGGCGCGGTGGATGGGTGCCAGGTGGCCAGCAGGTAGTCAATCAGGCCCAGCACATAGGCGCTGTAACGCGAGCGCATCAGCGCCTCGGGCGTGGGGGCGTCCAGGCCTTCATGGATGGGGCCGCAGCAGTTTGAGTAGGGTTGACCGCTTTCGCACGGGCAAGGCGCATGGACGGGATGCCGCAGTTTCTTCATATTCCCGATGGTAGCGACCCTGAATGGCGCGGGTGCAGTGCGTGACCCGTGTGCCGCCTCAGACATAGCCATAGCCATGGCGCAAAATACGGGGCATGAAACCACCCAAAAGACTGCAAGCATTAATGGAAGAAGGCCTGATCGACACGGTGGTGCGTCAGCTCATGAGCGGCAAGGAGGCGATGGTGTTTGTGGTGCGCATTGGTGACGAGACGCGCTGCGCCAAGGTCTACAAAGAGGCCACCCATCGCAGTTTCCGCCAGGCGGTGGATTACACCGAAAACCGCAAGGTCAAAAACAGCCGCCAGGCCCGCGCCATGGCCAAGGGCACGAAGTTTGGCCGCGAGGCGCAAGAGGCCGCCTGGCAAAGCGCCGAGGTCGATGCGCTGTACCGCCTGGCGGATGCCGGCGTGCGCGTGCCCAAGCCCTACAACTTCTTTGAGGGCGTGCTGCTGATGGAGCTAGTGACCGACGCGCAGGGCGACGCCGCACCGCGATTGAATGATGTGCAGTTCACGCCGGCGCAGGCGCGCACCCACCACGCCACGCTGCTGGTGGAGGTGGTGCGCATGCTGTGCGCGGGCGTGGTGCATGGCGACCTGTCGGAGTTCAACATTCTGCTGGGGCACGAGCACGGTAAAAGCCCTTTAGATCCTGGGGACCCCGGCAAAGACCGCCCGGTGATCATTGATCTGCCGCAGGCCATTGACGCGGCCGGCAACAACCACGCCCAGCGCATGCTGCTGCGCGATGTGGCGAATTTGCGCGACTTCTTTGGCCAGTTTGCGCCCGAGCTGTCGCAAACCGACTTTGGCCCGGAGATTTGGGATTTGTACGTGCGCGGCGTGCTCGACCCCGAGGTCGCGCTTACCGGCAAATTCAAGCGCAACGCAAAAACCGCCGATGTGGGCGGCGTGCTGCGCGAGATTGACGACGCGCGGGCTGAAGAAGCGGCGCGTCGGCTGCGCATGCAAGCTGTGCGGTGAAGGTCGGGTGAAGGCCCGCTCGTGGCCACTTGAGCAATACGCTACTCGATTTGCGCCGTTGTTCGGTTAGCGAAATTGTCGCGGGACCGACTCCCAGCCTTCAAGTGCTGCCGCCGTGTTTTGGTCCAGCCTGACCACGGTTGTGTCATTCGGTGCCTCGTCTTTCAACTGGACAAATGAGGCGTCCCCAAGGTTGCCTGGAAA
>JANMVO010000435.1:0-6779 GCA_031392805.1 Rhodoferax sp.
CGGACCCCCTATCTGACCGCGTGCGCTTCAGCGAAGAATTCAATGCCGACCCGCGCAGCCTGATCGCGTCTGCCTGCAAGCTGGGCCTGGAAGGGCTGATTGCCAAGCGGCGCGATTCAACCTACGTGTCACGCCGCGCCACCAACTGGGTCAAACTCAAGTGCCAGCAGCGCCAGGAATTCGTCATCGGTGGTTTCACCGATCCGCGGGGCACGCGCACCGGCTTTGGTGCGCTGTTGCTGGGTGTGTTTGACGCAGCGGGCGCCCTGCAATACGCAGGCAACGTCGGCACCGGTTTTAACGCGCGAACGCTGGCAGAGATCAAAAAGAAGCTCGACGCAATTGCGCAGACCCAGAGTCCGTTCGCCGCAGCCTCGGCCATTGAAGGCAGGTCGCATTGGATCAAGCCGACGCTGGTGGCGGACGTTGCGTTTGGCGAGTGGACTAACGCAGGCCGCATCCGCCATGGCGTGTTTCGCGGCTTGCGAACTGACAAAGATGCGAGTCTTATCGTGCGCGAAGAAGCCGTCAAAATTGTCTCGCCTGGGATAGTCCACAGTGCCGACAAACCGGCACTGGCCCTGCCTGCCAAGCTGCGCGTGACGCACCCGGACCGTGTCATCGATGCCAGCACCGGCATCACCAAGATCGACCTGCTGCGCTACTACGTACTGGTCGGCGAACTGATGATGGAACACCTGAAGGGCAGGCCCGTGTCGCTGGTGCGCGCGCCTGCGGGCGTGGACGGCGAGCTGTTTTTTCAGAAGCACCTGGACAACGACAACCTGGCAGGCATTCGCGCCTTCGACACCGGCCTGACGCCTGACTCTGCGCCATTGATGGAGGTGGTCAGCAAGCAGGGCCTGCTGTCTGCGGCGCAATGGAACATGATAGAAGTTCATACTGTGAACGCGACAAAACCGTCGCTGGCGCGCCCTGACCGCATGATGTTTGACCTTGATCCGGGCGACGGTGTGCCTTGGCGCCAGGTGCAGGAGGCAGCGCAACTGGTACACGCTTTTCTGACGCAGCTTGGCCTGGCGGCGTTCCTCAAGACCAGCGGCGGCAACGGTCTGCATGTGGTGGTGCCGGTGCGAAAAGTGCATGACTGGGAAACCGTCAAAGGGTTCTCACAGGCCATCGTGCTGCATCTGGTCACAACCATACCGCAGCGCTTCGTCGCCAAAAGTGGGCCAAAAAATCGCGTCGGAAAAATCTTTGTGGACTACCTGCGCAATGGCCCGGCGGCCACCACGGTTTGCGCCTGGTCCGCACGCGCGCGACCCGGGCTGGGCATCTCGGTGCCGGTGGACTGGAGCGAACTGGGCAGCCTGCGCGGCGGTGATCACTGGAATGTGCGCACCGCGCAGGCGCGGCTGGACCAGGGCAACGCGCCATGGAGCGGCTACAAGGCTGCCGCCCAAAACCTCGGCACCGCCATGAAAACCCTGAATTACGCACTTACCACCCAAACTTAAGGAAAATTATGCCAAGAGTGATCTGGAAGGGCGCCATCAGCTTCGGACTGGTGCATGTGCCCGTTGCCCTGTACCCGGCGTCGCAGGAAGTAGGCGTTGACTTTGACTGGCTCGACAAACGGTCGATGGACCCGGTGGGCTACAGGCGCGTCAACAAGCGCACCGGCAAAGAGATTGCGAAAGAGGACATTGTGAAGGGGGTCAAACTCGACGATGGCGATTACGTGGTGCTGAGTGACGAAGAAATAAAAGCGGCGTTTCCGAAGAGCACCCAGACCATCGAGATTGAGGCCTTTGTCAAAGCCAGCGAAATTGCATTTATCCTGCTGGAGACCCCGTACTATCTGGAGCCAGTTGGCAAGGGCGAGCGGGTCTATGCGCTGCTGCGTGAATCGATGCAGGACGCGGGCGTGATCGGCATTGCACGTGTTGTGATGCGTACCAAAGAACACCTTGCAGCGCTGATTCCGTCGGGCGCCGCACTGATGTTGAACACCATTCGCTGGGCGACAGAAATGCGCCCAGCCGATGAGTTGAAGCTGCCCGCCCAGGGCAAGACGTCCACCAGCCTGAAGCCGGCCGAGCTGAAGATGGCCGCCCAGCTGATCAGCGACATGACCGGGCCCTGGAAAGCTGACGCGTACACGGACACTTTTGCAGAGGCCGTCAAGACCCTGATCAAGCAGAAGGTGGAGGCTGGAAAAACCGAGCAGGTCACCCCACTGGAAGACGCCGCAGATGTTGCAAATGCGTCGAACGTGGTCGACCTGACAGCGTTGCTGGCCAAAAGCCTGGAGCGGCGCAAGGCACCGGCAGCAAAGTCTGCAACCGCCAGAAAAACCGCCGCGAAGCCGGTTGCAAAGCGCTCGGAAAAACAGGCGGCAGGTCGCGCCTAGGGATCGGCGCCTTCTGGCTTGAACGCGGGAAGCCGCAGGCTATCTGGCTTGCGGCTTTTTTGCTGGCTGTTTGCGATTGACTGATTCATCCATTGAACACCGCACCATCAGCTCGCTGCATCTGTCAGTTGACGATCCTTTTGTTATAGCTGAGACCGCAGCAGGGACGGGAGCCACTCGCCCATCTTCTCTGTCAAAGGTCGGCTTTTCCATTCCGCATGGCTGATGCGGCGCGACAGCGCCAGGTCGGCTTCAAAAATTGCAGTCTGCTGTTTCGCAAATTCGGCGTCGACGATGTTGAGCGTGGCCTCGTCATTGAGGCGGAACGAGCGGTTGTCAAAATTGGTGGAGCCTACTGACACCAGCAGGTCATCCACAATCATCACCTTGCAGTGGTACATGGTGGGCCGGTATTCGGCGATGATGGCACCTCCCGCCAGCAATTGACCCCAGGTGGCACGGGAGGCGCTGCGCACCGTCTCACTGTCGATGTGCCCACCCGGCACCACCACGCGCAGCTTCACCCCACGATTCATCGCTTCAACCAAGGCGCGGATGGACAACGCATCAGGCACAAAATACGCCGCAGACAGATCAATGGAACGCGACGCTGCGGTAATGGCAAGCAGGTACATCAATTGCATGCTCTCGCTGCCGCCACTGGGTGAGCTGCTGAACATCTGCGCGGCTGCATTCCCAGCGGGTGCGAGCACCGGAAAATAGTCAGGCCCGTGCAGCACATGACCCGTCACCTTGATCCAGTTGTCAAGAAACACCGCCTGCATCTGGGCCACCACCGGCCCTTCCACCTGAAAATGGGTGTCACGCCAATGCTCGGGGTCTTGGGCGTGGCCCGTCCACTGCGACGCAATGCCCACGCCGCCCGTGAAGCCCACGCGGCCATCAACCACCAGCAGTTTGCGGTGGGTACGGTTGTTCAGCCGGCCCAGGATTGACCAGTGCGGCGGGTGAAATTTGCGTATCTGCACACCCGCTGCCGTCAATTCATTGACAAAGGCCTCATCCACTTTGGCGCTGCCCACCCAGTCCAGCAATACATGCACCTTCACGCCCTGGCGCGCCCGCTCGGCCAGCGCCTGCGCAAACTCGCGGCCGATGTCGCCCGACCAGTAGATGTAGGTCTCAAATGTGATGGTCTTTTTTGCGCTGCGGATGGCGGCCAGCATCGGCGGAAAAATCTGATCGCCGTTGAGCAGAACCTGATGCCGGTTGCCGACAATGAACGGCGGCCCCAGCAGCACGCCCAGCTCGTGCATGAAGCGCGGGTCTTCCAGCGAATACAGCCGCTCAATGTGCTGCTGGATCTTCTTTTCGCCGCCCATGAAGTTCACGACCAGCAAAACGCCGGCGATGGTGATTGCTACCGCTGCTGCAATCAGCACGGCGGTGCGGCGTGGCCGGGTGAGGTTTGCCATTTTTTGATTGTCGTGCGTCTGCGCGAGAGTGTGGCACCGCACGGCGCTATTCGCGTTCCGGGCGCGCTCCACTTTGTGTAAGCGATTTCTGACTCACGGAACGCACGTTTTGCCACTCTGATCGAGTCCATCAGGACTTTCGCTTGGATCCGCAAGGGCAACCACGGGTTTTCTGATGAGCCAAAGTGCCATCATGCTTGTCCAGTTCCCGGCATTGCCCGCACCCGGACGCTGCCTTATGATGGCACCTCTCATCAATACACAAAACCTCCGATGCAAGATCCATCGATTGATTTGAGGCGGAGCACAGAAGCTTCCCGGTATGCGCTATTGCGAAGGCTGGCACCAGCGATGCGGCACCAGATGGCAGGCGGTTTTCAGCCGGTCGCCATGATGGCGGCCATTATTGAAAAGCGGCTGCGGGCAGCTTCTCCGGATTTGCCAGCGCTGGTCAAGACCAGCAGCAATGTCCGGGCGTTGGCAACTGCCGCGACCCGCTCCAGCCTGGACTTGATGGGCTGGATTGCGCCCGACCTCGAAGCGCGTGTGCCTCTGGACCAGGCCATCCAGGATGCTTTGCATCTTGTGGCAACTGAGCTTTCCTTCAGGGGATTCAAGTTTGTCAATCAGACCGAGGGTGTGGCAACTGAAGTGGCGTTGCACCACGTGCGGGGCGTTCTTGTGGCGGCTTTGCTGGCCCTCACCGACGCGGCGGTGTCGCCTGCAAACGTGCTGCTGACCGCCGGGCGAGAGGGTCAAGACATGGTGGTGACCCTTGCACTGACGGATGTCGGGACCGCCGCCACAGCAACCGCCTTAAGCGAAGAATTTCATGTCAGTCTGGCGACCTACCGCAAAATTGATTGGGAGGATGTTCAGGCAATGGCCGCTGCAGACGGCGTGTCATTTACACAGACCGCGGCGAACCTGCTGTTGCGCCTGCCCTTGGCACTTGGCTAATACGTTTTTCCATTTACAAAATAACGCTAGCCCGTATGCTGTATATATAGTTTGCTATATATTATATAGCAATTGACGGTTCGGTTTAAGGGGTGGAGATTTAGTCCGCTTTTGACCCTTCAACTCGTGTGATGCACCGCCGCCTGCGCATACACCGGCGTGGGCAGCCCCTCCAGGCGGGCCTTTAGTTGCAGCGATAAAAACTGCGAATAGTGGCGCGACTGGTGCAGGTTGCCGCCGTGAATCCACAGATGCGGCACCTGGGTGGGCTTCCACATGTTGCGCAGCTCGCCTTCCCACGGGCCGGGGTCCTTGGGCGTGTCAGAGCCCAGGCCCCAGACCTTGCCAACTTTGTCCGCAACTTCTGGAGAAACAAGGTCAGTCAACCAGTTGTTCATCGAGCCATAGCCCGTGGCGTAGATGAGCAAGTCAGCGGGCAGCTCGGTGCCATCGGTCAACGTGACGGATTTTGGGTTGATGCGCTCGATATTCACGCCATGACCCCCGCCGCTCTCGAGTTTGACGCGGCCGTCTGCCACCAAATCGGACGCACCCACATCGATGTAATAGCCCGAGCCACGGCGCAGGTACTTCATGAACAGGCCCGAGCCGTCCGAGCCAAAATCGTGCATGAAACCGGCAGATTTCAGACGGGCGTAGAAGTCGGCATCGCGCTTGGCCATTTCTTCGTAAATCGGCATTTGCAGCGGGGCCATGGCCTTGTAGGGGATGGAGGCAAAAATCAGGTCCGCCCTATCGGTGGTGACGCCACTTTTGACGGCCGCGTCGGAATACAGCCCGGCCAGCGCCAGGGCCATCAGCGAATCCGAACGCGCAATGTGCGTTGAAGAGCGCTGCACCATGGTGACGTCAGCACCGTGTTCCCACAGGTCAGCACAGATGTCATGCGCCGAGTTGTTGGAGCCCAGCACCACGCATTTCTTGCCGCGCCAGGTGTCGCCACCTGGGTGCTTGCTGGAGTGGCATTGCTGGCCCAAAAAGCTCTCGGCACCCGGTATTTTGGGCGTCACCGGATAGCCCGAAACGCCCAAGGCAAACACCAGTTCTCTGGGCCGTAGGGTGACGGGTTTGCCGTCACGCTCAACCTGCACTTCCCAGGTTTGCGTGGCTTCATTGAAGCTGGCCTTTTTTGCCACGGTAGAGCCCCAGTAGTTGATCTCCATCACCTTGGTGTAGCTCTCCAGCCAGTCGCCAATTTTGTCTTTGGGGGCGAACACGGGCCAGTCCTCCGGAAAGGGCAAATAAGGCATGTGGTCGTACCACACGGGGTCGTGCAGGCACAGGCTTTTGTAGCGGTTGCGCCAGGAGTCGCCAGGTCGCGCGTTCTTCTCGATGATGATGGCCGGTATGCCCAAGCGGCGCAGGCGCGCGCCCAGGCCAATGCCGCCTTGACCACCGCCGACGATCACCACATAAGGTTGCTCGGTGTAGCCCAACGCCGCCTCTTCGGCGTTGCGTTTTTCAAGCCATGTCTTGCGGCCTTGTTGCGCGCCGTGTTCAGCACCCCTTGCGCGCTGTGTGCCAGTGGGCTCTTCAAAGCCTTTCAACTCGGTCATGGTGGTCAGCAGCGTCCAGGCCTTGCCATTGATCAGGCGCAGGTGACCGCGCCCGCGTGCTTGCCGGGTCTCAAACGTGAACCAGGCATCCACCACGCCGCCCGCCTCGGTGGCCTCGCCTTCCAGCTGCCAGTGGCTGGGCGCGGTGTCGTCCAGCCGGGCTTTGAGCATGGCGCGGATGGATTCCCGGCTCTCCTGCGTGCAGATATTCCAGGTGAAGCTGACCAGGTCCCGCCAATAGCATTCGTCGGCAAACTGCAGCAGCGCCGCGTCGATGTCACGGCGTGCCAGGGCATCGTCAAAAGTGGCAAGCCAGGCGCGGGCCTGCTGGCTGGGAGAGGTTGTGGGGATCGTCGTCGCGGCTTCGCTCATGGGGTCTGACTCCTTGGTGTGGCATTGATTTTCAAGCGGGGATCAGTGCGCGTGTGGCAC
>JANMVO010000464.1:0-6875 GCA_031392805.1 Rhodoferax sp.
GCTGGTCCGGCTGCTGGGCTATGACTTTCTCAACGCCTGCGCGTCGGCCAAGCTGCTCAACACCGCTACTAAATATATAGCAATATAGTGAATAACTACCAGGGCTACCGGGCTATTTCACCCCACTTGCTCGGATTTCAGGTGCTTTGGCGGTGGCTATCGCCGTCGCGCTGATTGGCGCTGTCGTTTTGACCGTCGTCATGTCTGTGGCGGTGGCTGTGGCTGCGGCGGGATTGGTGGTAGCCCCTGAGGCTGGCGCGCCCGATGGCCAGGGCATTTCAGCGACGCTGCGCGGTTTGCCAATCGGCACCGGTGCCTTCGCAATTTGCACTGCCGCCAGATCCTCCTCGCTCGGGTACTGCCCCTTGAGCCAGAAATCAAAAATCCGGCGCGCAATCGGTGCGGCGTTTTGCGAACCAAAGCCGGCGTTTTCCACAATCAGGGCGACTGCAATTTGCGGTTCTTCTGAAGGTGCAAACGCCATGTACAGCGCATGGTCACGAAACCGCTCATCTACTCTGGAAGCCTCATACTTTTCGTTTTTCTTGATCTGAATCACCTGCGCGGTGCCGGTTTTGCCAGCGCTGGTGTACGCTGCGCCCCGAAACGCTGCGGCGGAAGTGCCTTCAATATTGACGCCGACCATGGCATCACGGATCACTGCAATATTGGCAGGTTTCGCAATCAACTCGCCCGCGACGTGCACGGTTGACTTTGGCGCGCGCGTCATGATGTCCACCACTTGGCGCACCAGGTGTGGCTTCATTTTTACCCCAAAGTTGGCCAGCGTGGCAGTGGCAGACGCCAGTTGCAGCATGGTGAAATTGTTATAACCCTGGCCGATGCCCAGCGAGATGGTCTCCCCGGCATACCATTTTTGCTGGTCGGCGCGCTTGTAGGCTTTGCGCTTCCACTCGGTGGAAGGCAGCAGGCCACGCACTTCGCCAAAAATATCGATGCCGGTCAGCTCACCAAAACCAAAGCGCTTCAGTTGGTCATGAATCACATCGACACCCAGGTCGTTGGCCAGAATGTAGTAATAGGTGTCGCAGGATTGCACGATGGAGCGGTACATGTTGACCGAGCCATGACCGCCCTCCTTGTCGTCGCGAAAACGGTGCCCCCCCAGCATGAAAAAGCCCGGGTCTGAAATAGTCTGCTCGGGCGTGCGGGTACCGGTTTCCAAGGCCGCAAGCGCCATGAAGGGCTTGTAAGTAGAGCCTGGGGGATAGGTGCCACGCAGCGCGCGGTTCAGCAAGGGCTTGTCGGGCGATTCATTGAGTGACTGCCAACTCTCGGAGTCAATGCCCTCGACAAACAGGTTCGGATCGAACGTGGGCTTGCTCACAAAGGCCAGAATCTCGCCGGTCTTGGGGTCCAGTGCCACCAGCGCGCCACGCCGGTCGCCAAACAGGTCCTCCACCATCTTTTGCAGCTTGATGTCGATTGACAGCATCACCGTGTTGCCGGGGGTCGAAGGGCTGCTGGTCAGTTTGCGCATGGCGCGTCCACCGGCGGAGGTCTCTACAGAATCCACGCCCGTGGTGCCATGCAATTGCACCTCAAAACTCTGCTCCACACCCAGCTTGCCGATGTAGTCGGTGCCACGATAGTTGGTCTGCTCTTCATCAGGCCAGTCTTCCATCGCCTTTTTTTCAGTCTGATTGATGCGCCCGATGTAGCCGATGACGTGGCTGGCCAGCTCACCATAGGGGTAGGTGCGAAACAGGCGCGCCTTGATCTCCACGCCGGGAAAGCGATAACGCTGGGCGGCGAACTTGGCCACCTCTTCGTCAGACAGGCGGGTGCGAATCGGCAGAGAGTCGAAATTCCTGGACTCCTGCATCAATTTCCTGAAACGTCGCCGGTCGCGTGCCGAGATGTCAACCAGACTTGACAGCGCTTCGATCGTCTGTTCGGTATTCGTCACTTTGGAAGGCGTGATCTCGAGCGTGTAAGCCGAATAATTGGTGGCCAGCACAATGCCGTTGCGGTCCAGAATCAAGCCGCGATTGGGCACGATGGGCACAATCGCCGTGCGGTTGTTTTCGGCCTGCTCCTTCAAATCTTCATGTCGAAAGATTTGCAGATAGACCAGTCGGCTGGCGAGCAACAACAGGCACACCACCACCACCACGCTGACAACCAGCACCCGCGCGCGAAACCGCGCCAGATCAACCTCAATGTTGCGTAACTCCGTCACGAAATATCGCCCCCACGCTTGTCACATCGTCTCCTACGCTGGACATGCCACTGCCAGAGGAAGAGTCCCTTCGGGCTGTCAAAGCCTGCGCAGGCAGTTTTTGAGCCGCAGTCCTGAGCCCCGGGGAGGCTAATTTTCCTGGGGCCGGCCCCTCGAAAAATCGTCCTGCAATCTCGTTTAGAGAGGTCGGTTTGCATCACGATCAGGGGCTCTTCGCTGGGGAACCAGCAGCAGCACACTCGCCACGGGCCATAGCAGGGACTCAATCAACGGAGCTGCAAACATCAGAAAACCGGGAAATGCGCCGCCACCGAGAATGCGAATAACCAGCTCAATCGCATGCATGGCAGCAAACAGGGGCAACACTTGAAAAGCCTGCGACGGCACGCCGAACCACAGCAGGCGGCGATGGATGGTGATGGCGAAATAGCTGACCACCGTATAGGCGAGGGCGTGCTGCCCCAACAGGGCGCCCTGGTGCACATCCATCAAAATGCCAAAGACAAAGGCGGCGCCAATGCCCACACGCAGCGGCTGATGGATGCTCCAGAAAACGAGTACCAGCGCTAGCAGGTCCGGGGTCCAGGCGGCACGGCCCCAAAGCCCCATGTTTTGCAGCATGTTGAGCGCCAGCGCCAGCGTCAGACTGCCCCAGATGAAAAATGGATTGGCAGGCAACAGCAGTTGCTGCCCCGGGCGCATGATCATGGCGCGCCCCCACTAAAATCAGGCATCCCATGGCGCATGGCCGCAAGCGCCACACGCAGTGTCACGTTCAGCGTCAAATTGACCGTCACTTCAAACTTCAATTTTGCGCCCCCTTTTTGCCAGCAGGAAGGGGCGGTGGATCGACCGCAGGGCGCGGTGCCACCTGGCTGCTGCCGACTGGTGTGAGCACCATGACATGCGCCGTGCCTGAGACCTGCGCAATGGGGATGCAATAAACGCGGGCAAAGGCGGAGTCTACGCGCCGGTCAACCCGGTCCACCCGGGCCACAGGCAGCCCCGGCGGATACACCGCATCGACACCGCTGGTGGTGAGAATATCACCGGCCTGGACATCGGCGTTGGCCGCCATGAACCGCAACTCCAGTGCCCCGGCGTAGGTGGCGCCATCGCCAAACGCTATGCCTCGGGCACCGGTGCGCGAATTCTGAACCGGGATGGCCTGATCGCGGTTGGTGACCAGTGTGATCTCGCTGACGGAGGGGTAAACACGGGTCACCTGCCCCAACACGCCAGACTCATCAATCACGGGGGAGCCGGTGACCACGCCGTCCGTCATGCCTTTGTCAACAATAACCTTGCGGGTGTACGGATCGGCCGCGTCATACAACACCTGGGCTGCCTGGGCTGGTGTTGTGACCCGATCGCGCAGCGCCAGCAGCTGGCGCAGCCGCGAGTTCTCAAGCAACAACTGCTCGACCTGATTGGCGCGCTGCGATTGCTGGCCCAGCTTTTGCCGCGCGAGTTCTGCGGACGATTGCGCAGAACTCAAAGTCTCGAAGTATTTTCCGCCGCCCCGGGCCCATAAAACTGGCTGCATCGCCAGCCATTGCACCGGTCGCAGCGCGGTGGCAACCGCAATCCGAAGGGGCTGCGTGATCTTGAAGCGGGTGTCGGCCACCATCAGAAACAGCGCCAGTGCGCTGAACACGGTGAGCTTGGAAAGCGCAGAAGGCCCTTGCCTGAAAAAAGGCGGCGGCGTTCGATCAAGGGTACCTAAAGGCATGGGCGCTTATTGTCCCGGTTTTTAAGGCTACAGCGAGCACGCCACAAGGCGGCGACCCCGCATATCGGGTGATTCCAGCCGCACACCGGGTGCTTTCAGCTGCACCCCGGGTGCTTTCTGTTCACTCAGATGTAAAAATTGAGCCCAGCCGGTCCATGCGCTCCAGAGCCATGCCGCAGCCGCGCACCACGCACGTCAGCGGGTCTTCAGCCACCAGCACCGGCAAGCCGGTTTCTTCGGCCAGCAGGCGGTCCAAGTCACGTAAGAGTGCGCCGCCGCCGGTGAGCATCATGCCGCGGTCGGCAATATCGGCCCCCAGCTCGGGCGGGGTTTGCTCCAGCGCGTTCTTCACAGCCGACACAATGTTGTTCAGCGGGTCGGTCAGCGCTTCCAGAATTTCATTGGAAGAGATGGTAAAGCTGCGCGGCACGCCCTCGGACAGATTGCGCCCCCGCACTTCCATTTCCTTGACCTCGCTGCCGGGAAAGGCCGAGCCAATTCTCTTCTTGATGGTCTCCGCCGTGGGCTCACCGATCAGCATGCCGTAGTTGCGGCGGATGTAGTTGATGATGGCTTCGTCAAACTTGTCACCGCCCACGCGCACGCTGCCTTTGTAGACCATGCCACCGAGTGAAATAACGCCGACTTCGGTGGTGCCGCCGCCTATGTCCACCACCATCGAGCCACTGGCCTCACTGACGGGCAAGCCCGCACCAATGGCAGCGGCCATGGGCTCTTCGATCAAAAACACGTCGCTGGCGCCCGCGCCCAGCGCCGACTCGCGAATCGCACGCCGCTCCACCTGGGTGGAGCCGCAAGGCACGCAGATGATGATGCGCGGGCTGGGCTTGAAAACGCCGCGTGGATGCACCATTTTGATGAATTGCTTGAGCATCTGCTCGGTCACCGTGAAATCGGCAATCACGCCGTCTTTCATGGGGCGGATGGCCTCGATGTTGCCGGGCACCTTGCCCAACATGGCTTTGGCTTCCTTGCCCACCGCCTGAATGGTTTTTTTGCCCTGGGGGCCACCCTCGTGGCGAATCGCCACCACCGAAGGCTCGTCGAGCACAATGCCCTTGTCGCGTACGTAAATCAGGGTGTTGGCGGTGCCCAAATCAATCGCCAGGTCGGTGGAAAAATACCGACGAAATGCGCTAAACATTAAAAATCCTCTCAGGCATGATCGGCACTTCGGCCAGCCATCACCCTATTTATCAGGTCAAAACTGTGAATTGCGCACCAATTTCCACTCAATTGCAGATGGCGCGGCAAAGGCGGGATAATACCCTATCGCCCGTGAATAACGCGACCGAATCCTGACCGCCGACGCCCGCAAAGGCGTGCTTTACAAGCGGTTTCAACTCCAATTCAGCCATGTCCTTGACTTCTACCGACATTTCACGCATTGCCCATTTGGCCCGGCTGGCGCTTAAACCCGCTGAGAGTGAGCGCATGCTGACTCAATTGAACGGCTTCTTCGAAATCGTTGAAAAAATGCGCTCGGTGAACACCACCGGGATTGAGCCATTGGCGCACCCGGTTGACGCCTACCGGGCCAACGTTGCAACCATGTCTCTGCGCCTTCGCGACGACGTGGTGAGCGAGCCCGACAACCGCGAGGCCAACCAGCGCAGCGCGCCCGCCGTGGAGCGCGGACTGTTTCTGGTGCCCAAAGTCATTGAGTGAACCCGCCCTGACCAGACAAGTGATGATCCAAATACCCACCCAACTCCACGATTTCAGCGTAGCCCAACTGGCCACCCAGTTGGCAGCGCGCAAAGTATCAGCCACTGAGCTCGCCCGGCATTTTCTGGCACGCGCCAAAGCCCACGAGTCCCTGGGCACCTTCGTCGCCATTGATGAAGAGGTCACACTGCGCCAGGCGGCTGTGGCGGATAGGCGGCTGGCGAATGGGGGCGCAGCCAGCTCCGGCGGCGCTCGTTCGCTGGAAGGCATTCCGCTGGGGCACAAAGACATCTTCGTCACCAAAGATTTTGTGACCACGGCAGGCTCCCGCATGCTGGACGGCTATACCTCTCCTTTTAATAGCACAATCGTCAACAAACTAGAGGGACAGGGCGTTATTACTCTGGGAAAACTCAATTGCGACGAGTTTGCAATGGGCTCCAGCAATGAGAATTCGGCGGTGGCACCCATCGGCCACGCCGCGCCCACGCCGGTGAAGAACCCGTGGGACATCAGCCGCGTTCCCGGCGGCTCATCCGGTGGCAGCGCGGCGGCGGTGGCAGCGCGGCTGGCACCAGCAGCCACCGGCACCGATACGGGGGGCTCCATCCGCCAACCGGCCGCGTTTTGCGGCATCACCGGCATCAAGCCGACCTATGGCCGGGCCTCGCGCTACGGCATGATCGCGTTTGCCTCCAGCCTGGACCAAGCCGGCCCAATGGCGCGCACGGCCGAAGACTGCGCGTTGCTGCTCAGTGCCATGTGCGGGCCGGATCTGGACCGGGACTCCACATCGCTGGACGTGCCCGCGGAAGACTTCAGCCGTTCGCTGAATGATTCAATTCAAGGTTTGCGTATTGGCGTGCCAAAGGAATTTTTTGGCGAAGGCCTGTCCGCCGATGTGCGCGCTGCGATCGATGCCGCGCTCAAGGAATACGAAAAACTGGGCGCAAAACTGGTGCCCATATCACTACCCCGCACCGAGCTGTCCATCCCCGTGTACTACGTCATCGCGCCGGCCGAAGCATCCAGCAACCTGAGCCGTTTTGACGGCGTGAAATATGGCCACCGCGCGGAAAAATACTCCGACCTGGCGGACATGTACAAGAAAACCCGTGCCGAAGGTTTTGGCGACGAGGTCAAGCGCCGCATCATGATTGGCGCTTATGTGCTGAGCCACGGCTACTACGACGCCTACTACCTGCAAGCCCAGAAAATCCGCCGCATGATTGCCGATGATTTCCAGAATGC
>JANMVO010000476.1:0-4449 GCA_031392805.1 Rhodoferax sp.
CAGACGCAGCTTAAATCCACCCAGGCCCAAGGGGTCGAGGCCAACAGCAGCCGCGCCCAACTGGAGCACGCCATTGCCACGCTGCTGGGCAAGCCCGCGTCCGGCGTTACCCTGCCCCGCACCGCTGCGCTGCCACCGGCGCCCGGCATACCCGTTCAGTTGCCAGCGAGCCTGATCGAGCGTCGCCCCGACATCGCCGCAGCCGAGCGCCGAGTGGCCGCCGCCAACGCGCAGGTCGGCGTCGCCCAAAGCGCTTTCTTCCCGGCAATCACGCTCTCCGCCAACGCAGGTTTCCGTGGAAGCGACCTGGCACAACTGCTTTCCGCGCCCAATCTGTTCTGGTCACTTGGGCCCGCGCTGGCAGCCACGCTGTTTGACGGGGGCGCGCGCAAGAGCGCAGAAGATTCCGCAAAAGCCAGCCTGGACCAGGCCACCGCCACCTACCGCCAAACCGTGCTTACCGCCTTGCAGGAAGTAGAAGACAACTTGGTGACAGCGGCCAGCCTGGAGGAAGAAATCGTCCTGCAAATCGATGCCCTGAAAGCCGCCGAGCGCTCGCTGGAGATCACCAACAACCAGTACAAAGCGGGCACCGTAAGCTACCTCAATGTGGTTGCGGCGCAGGCGACGGCGTTGTCGGCTGAACGCACGCTGCTGGATGTGCGCAATCGCAGGCTGGGGGCGATGACGCAGTTGCTCAAAAATTTGGGGGGGCGGTGGGATGGGGGTGGGCTTTGATGCCTGTGCATTTGGGATTAAGCATTTGAGATTAAGCATTTTTATTTTTCAGGCCGAATCAAATTTAAAGGGGTCTTCAGGAAATCGAATGGGGGATTTGATGACAAGAACTGCTGGAGACCCGGCTCGGTTGCGTCAGGAATGTTGGCCCCCCAAAATCTGCAAAGATTGGCCTTTCCCTTTATCAATTAAGCACACTGCGGACTTTCAATCAGGTCCTCAATAACGTCAAAAATCAGCGGGTTACAGCCTGCACCTTCAACTCCGGGGCGCGCTTGAAGTTCCGTATGTCATGCATCACGATGATCGCACTGCCTGACGCTGCCGCGCACTCCAACACCATGTCATCGTCCGGGTCGCGCAAGAAAGGTCGCCACAAAAAACGTGCGTCTTGCGCGGCATCCCGCAGCACTCACCGCTGCGCCTGTGCCTTCACCGCAAACACCGGCACCGCACTTGCCTTCCCCTTGAACTGCACCTCACCCAAGCCCTCCAGCGGCACGCGGTCACCCAGCGCGGCCTGGGTATCCCCATCCAGCAAAATCCCCCGTCCCGCCTCCTTGGTATGCGCCTCCAGCCGCGCCGCCAGATTGACGGTGTCGCCGATGCAGGTGTAGGTCGCGCGCTGCTGGGTGCCGGTATAGCCGGCCACCACCTCGCCCGACGCAATGCCGATGCCGATGCGGATGAGCTCTTTGTCCAGCGCTACACGCTCCAAGTTGAATAGCGCGATCATCTCCTGCATGTCCAGCGCTGCCCGCACGGCCTTCAGCTCCGGCTCGTCCAGCGGCAGCGGAGCGCCGAAGATCGCCATCAGCCCGTCGCCGATCATCTGGTTGACCACCCCACCGTGGCCACTGATGGCGTCGAACATCAGCGTGTAGTAGGTGTTGAGCAGCTCAATGGTCTCTTCCGGCGGCTGGGACTCGCACATGGCGGTGAAGCCGCGGATGTCGGAAAACATGACCGTGCACTGCACGCGCCTGCCGCCCAGCGCAAAGCCGGATTGCTGCATGTCTTCGACCACCTCCGACGTGGCAAAACGCTTGATCAGTTCCTTTTGCTGGTCGCGCAGGCGCTTCTTCTCGAGGCTGGAGTTGATGCGCGCCTTGAGCAGCCCCGGGTTCACCGGTTTGTGCAGGAAATCGTCGGCCCCCAGCTCCAGGCAACGCACCACGTGGGCCACGCCTTCGAGCGAGCTGGTGACGATGACGGGTATGTCGCGCAGCTTGGTGTCGCCCACCATCTGCTCCAGCACCCCAAAGCCATCGAGCTCAGGCATCTCCATGTCCAGCAGCATCAAATCAAAAGCCTCGGCGCGCAGCATCTGCAGCGCGATGCGGCCGTTTTCGGCACTGGCCACGCGGTGGCCCTGCAGTTCCAGGCTGCGTGTGAGCAGCAGGCGGTTGACCTTGTTGTCGTCGGCCACCAGCAAGCGGGAGCCGCGTTCAGCCACGGGATAACTCCGTCAGCGCGGAGGCCACCAATTTGTACTCGGCTTGCAGCGCATCCAGCAGTGCCGTGTCGGTTATCAGTCCGCCAAGCTCCAGGTCGCGCGCCATCCCGCCCAGCCGGGTGGCGCCGAAGGTGTTGCTGTTCGACTTGAGCGAATGCGCTACCCGCCTGAAAACATCTGCCACGCCGGCTGCCTGCGCATCGCGCAATTCGGCCAGCATTATGGGGGCCTCTTCCAGGAAGGTGCCTACCAGTTCCGCCACGAAGTCGGCACCGGCTGCTTCCTGCAGTTCGGTAAAAGTGGGCATGTCAATCGTGGGTTTCGTCATGTCAGTCTGTGCCTATTCCTTACGTGCTGTCGCCAGGTCCAAGGCATCGACCAGCTGGTTGACGCGAATCGGTTTGGTAATGTAGTCGTCCATGCCGGCGGCCAGGCACATTTCGCGGTCGCCCTGCATGGCGTTGGCCGTCATCGCGATGATGCGCGGGCGCGCGCCGACGGGCATCTGCGCGCAGATGCGTCGCGTTGCGTCCAGGCCGTCGAGTTCGGGCATCTGCACGTCCATCAGCACCACGTCGTAGGTCTGGCGCTGTACCGAGTCCACCGCCTCCAGGCCGTTGCTGGCCAGGTCGGCCCGATAGCCCATTTGCTGCAACAGCCGCATGGCGAGTTTCTGGTTCACCACGTTATCTTCGGCCAGCAATATGCGCAGCGGGTGGCGGGCCGCCATGCCGGGGTCGGTCCGCGTCTTGGCGGGCGTGGCGGCGGCGTGCCGGGGTGTGGCAGACGCACCGCCCAAGTCCAGCAGGTTTACCAGCGTGTCAAACAGGTGCGACTGGCGCAGCGGCTTGGTCAGGTAGGCCTGAAACATGCCCCCGGTGTCGCCCGCCTCGCGCCGACCCAGCGAGCTGAACAGCACCAGCGGCAGCGCGGGGCGCAAGGCGTGGATCAGCTGTGCCAGTTGCAGGCCATCCATCTCCGGCATGTGCATGTCCAGGATGGCCAGGTCGAACGCTTCGCCAGCCTGCACCCAGCGCAGCGCTTCGTTGGGCGACTCGGTCTCGCGCGGCACCATGCCCCATTTGCCCATCTGCAGGTTGAGCACGCGCCGGTTGGTGGCGTTATCGTCCACCACCAGTACGCGTTTGCCGCTTAGCTGCGGCTGCATGCCGGTGAATTCGCGCCGGTTCTGCGCCGGCAGGCCGGCCAGCGGTGCGCGGATGGTGAAGTGGAAGGTCGACCCGAGCCCAATGCCGTCACTGGTAGCCCACATGCGCCCGCCCATCAGCGTGGCCAGTTGTTTGCTGATGGCCAGCCCGAGACCGGTGCCGCCGTACTTGCGCGTGGTGGATGAATCCGCCTGGCTAAAGCTCTGGAACAAGCGCCCCATACCCTCGGTGGACAGGCCGATGCCGGTATCGCGCACGGCAAAGGCCAGCGCCACCGCACCGTCGACTGCCGGTGTGGCCGTGACGGTCAGCACCACCTCGCCTGCCTCGGTGAACTTCACCGCGTTGGCCAGCAGATTCAACAATATCTGGCGCAGCCGCGTCACGTCGCCGGTCACGACCACCGGCACATCGCCTTCGAACAGGTAGGCAATGTCGAGCCGCTTGTCGGCGGCACGGGTGCTGATCAGGTCCAGCGCAGCCTCCACGCATTCGCGCAGGTCGAACGGATGCGCCTCGATGTCCATCCGCCCAGCCTCGATTTTGGAGAAGTCCAGGATGTCGTTGATGATGGTCAGCAGCGAGTCGCCCGAGTCGCGGATGGTCGAGGCAAAGTCGCGCTGGTCGTCGGTCAAGGCGGTGTCAAGCAGCAGCCCGCTCATGCCGATCACCGCGTTCATCGGTGTGCGGATCTCGTGGCTCATGGTGGCCAGAAAGGCGCTCTTGGCTTCGTTGGCGCCTTCTGCAAGAAGCCTATCGGCTTCGGCCTGCATACGCGCGTCTTCGGCTTGGGCGCGGGCTTCTTCCGCCTGTTTGAAAAGGCTCGCGTTCTGGATCGCGATCACGGCCTGGCTGGCGAAGGTTTCGATCAGCGCAATTTCTTTCTCGGTGAACGCAGGCCAATCGCGCCCCACCAGCGAACGCGCCACATGCAGGGCGCCCGCGCCCCGCCCTTGCCAGACCATGGGCGCAATGACACAGGAGAAATTGCCGATCTTGGCCGCCATGCGGCGGTTGACCTCCGGCACGCCTTCGCCATGCAGTACGTCCGGGTAATGCATGACCCGGTTTTCCGCCATCGCCTGC
>JANMVO010000518.1:0-5109 GCA_031392805.1 Rhodoferax sp.
TTTTACCCTGTCGCGCAGAAGTCCAAACTTCACCGGCGATTTGACCCGGGAGCAGTACCAGCAGATATTTTCAGCATCAACGGGACGCTACGGCACCACTTTGGATTACGCCCGCCAGACGCTGGAGGGCCTGAAAGGCCACGGAATTGACGACCGTGCGTTGCGGCGGCTGCTGGCTCACGCTTCGGGCCAGGGAAGCGCGGATTTAGGGAGGCGGAAATAGTCAATATACCGTTTTTGGGTGCGCTGGCGGGATGCAGTGCAAGGCGCTCTGAGCGCCGTGTGGCGAGCCACACAAGCGAGGAGCAACGCCGCAATGCGCCCGCTCGTGCGGCCACAAATGGGATATTGGCTTTTTCTGCCTCCCTTATGCCTCGCGGCATGCCCAAAGCCAGTGGGCGCAAATGACAGCAAGTCTGCCAATGCGCCATTCGCGCTCCGACAGGAATAGGGCGCGGTCAGTTTCAGAATGTGAAGATCAGGCCGCTTTGGTTTGCCTGGCGCTGAGCAACTCCGCAGCCCGTTCCAGGTCTTCCAGCGTGTCAATATCAGTCACTATTCCGATATCATTTAATACTATTTCAATAGCATTAAACGACCGAATGACAAGGGCTGCACCCTGATTTCCCTGTAAATTAAGCAAAGAATCGAGGCACTTGGCCGAAAACCCGACCGGGTGCCCGCGCTGCCCGTTGCAGGTGGGCACCACCACCTCGTGATGCCGCAGCGCAGCCGCCAGAGTGACCAGCGTCGCGCTTTGGATCAGCGGCAAATCACCCGGCAGAATCAGCCATCCTCTGGCCTCTTGCGTCGCACGAACCGCGGCCGCAATCGAGTCCCCCATGCCGGGATGCCCTGCGTCTTCAAGGTGCCAGGGCAGCCCGCTGGCACGGACCGCATCCAGCACGTGGTCCAGCACGGGTTTGCCCGCCAGCAAGGCGCGCAGCTTGTGGGTGCTGCCGCCAGAAGCTAAAAAGCGCTCGCCCCGCCCGGAGGCGAGAACGAGCACTGTGGCCAATCCGGGTGAGGCAGACGTCAAATGACCAAAAGCGTCAAGCCATCTTGATGGTGTCAGCCGTCATCGGCAGCTTGCGCACGCGCTTGCCAGTGAGCTTGGCCAAAGCATTGGCAATGGCGGGGCCTATGAGCGCCGTGGCTGGCTCGCCAACACCGCCTGGCTTCTCGCTGCTGTCGACCAGAATAATGTCGATGGCGGGTGACTCATTCATGCGAGGCAACAGGAAGTTGTGGAAATTGGTCTGCTGAACACGACCTTTTTCCAGGGTAATTTCCTGCATGAGGGATGAGCCCATACCGAACACCACGCTGGACTGGATCTGCGCCGACACCGTGTCCGGGTTGACCATGCGCCCCAAGTCTGCCGCCACCGTGACGCGATGGACTTTGATCGCACCATTTTCCAGGCTGATTTCGGCCACTTGCGCTATGTAGGTGTCGTAGCCGTCCATCAGGGCGATGCCGTGTGCGCGACCCGCTGGCAAGGGCTTGCCCCAACCGGCTTTGTCGGCCGCGAGCTTCAGAACATTGGCGTGACGTGGCTTGTTTTTCAACAGGGCCATGCGGTACTGGTAGGGGTCTTTGCCAGCGGCGACGGCCAACTCATCCATAAAGCTCTCATTGGCGAAAGCATTCATGTTGTGGCTCACCGCACGCCAGTAACCGACGCGCATGCCGGAGTCATGAATCACCAGGTCATGCTGGGAGTTGGGAATTTCATAAGCTGTCTCCGCCGCTTCGCACATAAAGGCGTCATACGTGTCTTTGGGCAAGCCAAAGGCACGCTGCGTGACTGACTGAGAACCCACCTTGAAGTGCATTGCCACCGGCATGCCCTGTGCATCCAGCCCGGCCTGCAACTGGTTGACACCCATGGGGCGGTAGAAGTCATGGGTGGTGTCATCTTCACGCGACCACACCAGCTTGACCGGCTTGCCCACGGCCCTGGAAATTTCCGCCGCCTGCACAATGAAATCAAGCTCAATGCGCCGGCCAAAGCCACCCCCCAGAAACGTTGTTTTCAAGCTGATGTCTTCGGGCTTGATGCCCAAGGCAGCCGCGACCGCACCCTGCGCACCCTGCTGAAACTGGGTCCCCCCGATCAACACGCATTTGCCACCAGTGAAGTTGGCGGTGAAATTCATGGGTTCCATGCACGCGTGGGCCTGCATGGACGTGATGTACTCGGCCTTGACGGTCTTGGCCGCACCCTTCATGGCGTTGGCCATGTTGCCGACCGGCTTGCCGATGGGCAGCACCTTGCCACTGGCCAGCGCTGCGCGCGTGCCAGCCAGCACCGTGTTGTGGTCCACCGCAGCACCTGCGCCCTCGTCCCATTGCACGACCAATGCCTTGCGGGCTTTTTGCGCCTGCCAGTAGCTGCTGGCGACCACCGCCACGCCGTCGCTGACCTGAACCACGCTGATGACCCCGGGCATGCCCTTGGCCGCAGAGGCGTCAAAGCTCTTGACCTTGCCGCCGATCACCGGGCACTGCTCAAGGCTGGCGTACACCATGCCCGGCAACTTGACGTCGATGCCAAACTCGGCCTGGCCGTTGACTTTGGCCGGGGTGTCCAGGCGCCGGGTGGGTTTACCCACAATGGTGAAGTCTTTCGGATCTTTCAAAGCCACTTTTTCAGGCACGGGCAGCTTGGAAGCGGCTTCGGCCAATTCGCCATAGGTGGCTTTTTTGCCATTGGCACCGAGCACCATGCCGTTGACCGCCGTGAGGGTGCTGCGCTCAACACCCCACTTCTGGGCAGCGGCGCTGACAAGCATTTCGCGCACCTGGGCACCGCCCCGGCGCAAGCTCTCCCAGCCGTCGCGAACGGAGGTTGACCCCCCGGTGATTTGCGCACCCAGCAAGGCGTTGGCATAGACCGCATTGGGCGGCGCGATGTCGACCTTGATGCGGTTCAAATCGACGTTGAGTTCCTCCGCAATCAGCATGGGCATGGAGGTGTAGACGCCCTGCCCCATCTCGGAGCGTGCCGAAATCAGGGTGATGGTGTTGTCATCGGCAATGTGCACCCAGGCATTCGGGGTGTAAACGCTGCCGGCAGCCAGTGCTACGCCCACAGTTCCGGGCAAGGCAAAGCCAAACACCAGGCCAGTGGTGGCGATGGAAGAGGTTTTGAGAAAATCGCGACGTGAAGTTGTCATGGTGTGTCTCCTCAAGCGTTGCGCATGGTGAAAGCCGCATCCTTGATGGCGGCGCGGATACGTGGGTAAGTGCCACAGCGGCAGATGTTGCCACTCATGGCCGCATCAATGTCTGTGTCGCTTGGATTTTTGTTGGTGCTCAACAGCGCAGCAGCACTCATCAACTGGCCCGACTGGCAATAGCCGCACTGCGGCACGTCGTGCTTGATCCAGGCCACCTGCAAGGGGTGGCTGTTGTTGGTCGACAGGCTCTCAATGGTCGACACTTTTTTGCCTGCCACGCTGGACAGCGGCGTCTGGCAAGAGCGCACGGCCTGCCCGTCGACGTGCACCGTGCAGGCACCGCACAGCGCCAGGCCGCAGCCAAACTTGGTGCCGGTCATGCCGAGCTCATCACGGATGACCCACAACAGCGGGGTATCGGGTTCGGCATTGGCGGCTACTGCCTTGCCGTTGACTTGAAAATTGACGCTCATCGTGTTTTCTCCTGTGGGTGTTTTGGCAAGATCGCCCAAACCGTTGTTGACAGGCTAGGAGACTAGTTCAAAAAATTTGGCACGGTCTACGGGTAACCCCTAGAAATGAACAGGTAGTTGCAAATTGCGACACTGATTCAGCCAAAGCGGCAGAGGCAATAGACAAGCGCCTACACTTTGACCATGCCGTCCCTTGCCGACCTCAGAAAAAGCTACGAGCGCGCCGGGCTGGACGAGAGCGCTTCACACGCCGACCCGTTGAAACAATTTGCCCAGTGGCTTGACGAAGCCATCCAGTCGCAGGTGCCCGAGCCCAACGCCATGACGCTGGCCACCGTGGCGGGTAACTTGCGCCCCAGCACGCGGGTGGTGCTGATCAAGGGGTATGACGAACGAGGCATTGTCTGGTTCACCAACTATGACAGTCGCAAAGGACACGAGCTGGCAGGCAACCCCTATGCCGCTTTGCAGTTCCACTGGGTGGAGCTTGAACGCCTGGTCCGCATTGAAGGGGTAGTGGAGAAAATCAGCGCGGCCGAGAGCGACGCCTATTTCCACAGCCGCCCGCTGGACTCTCGCATTGGCGCATGGGCATCGCCGCAGAGCGAAGTGATTGCCGGGCGCAGCGTGCTGTTGGCCAACGCGGCCAAGTACGCGGCAAAGTTCATGCTAGCCCCACCACGTCCGCCCCACTGGGGTGGCTACCGGCTCAAACCCGACACCTGGCAGTTCTGGCAGGGGCGCAAAAGCCGCTTGCATGACCGGCTGCGCTACTCGCTGCACGAGGGATTGAGCGGCGATCCAACGTGGGATCGTGAGCGGCTGGCGCCTTAGCGATACGGGCCGTTATCGCCCTCAATCGTCCGCAAAAGCGAATAGCTATACTAATAGTAGCATACTATGCATATAGTACGAGGGCTACAGTCTCATTTGGCATAAAAATTGTCCCACAAATCGCCTGATTGGCTGTAAGCCACAAATGTCTGTAGCCCTAATCCAGTATGCATAGTTCGCTATATATATACTAGCGTTTGCCGATGCGTGCTGGACGAATAATTTCCTTGAGCCAAACCTGCCAACGCTTCAAAGCCCCGGTATGGTGCGTGCAGGTGGACTGCCCGCAGGACGCGTTATTGAATCAATGGGCCAGCGTTGGGGCATCACCGTGCCAGCCTAAAATTCGTGCTTCTTAATCTCGACTTTTGCAGAGGACTTCGTCAATGCAATCTTCACTCGGGTGATTAACCTGCCTCAAAGGTGCTCTATGAAACTCATTGCCTCGACCGTCCTGGCTGCCGCCTGGTTCTGTATCTCCCCGGCGCAGGCACGCATCACGGAGATCAATGTGCAGCAGGTCGAACCGTTCGCCGGGAATGCAGCCTTCGGCAAGACCGGCGCGTACGAACGCGTCTGGGGCGTCGCGAAAGGTGAACTCGACCCGGCCGACCCGC
>JANMVO010000563.1:0-2629 GCA_031392805.1 Rhodoferax sp.
CTTGCGCTCGACCATGGTCTTGCTGACCAGCACCGGGCGGCCTTTGAGCTGGTTGATGGCTTGGGCCAGCGGGAAATCCTTGTCGGTTCCAAACTCTGGCACCTTGCGGTCCGCCGGTGGTTTTTTGGCTTCTTCTTCCAGTAATTTGCGGGCCTCGTCGCGTGCTTTTTCACGTGTGGCGTCTTTTTTCTCTTCGCCCTGGCCGCTGCCCAGGTGTTTCTCAAGATCAGCCTCACGCGTGCGAAGCACCGAGAACAGGTTTCCCTCTTCGGTTTCATCGACCATCACGTCAGGCACGATGCCCTTGGCCTGAATCGACTTGCCCGACGGCGTGTAGTAACGTGCGGTGGTGATTTTCAGACCCGTGTCAGGCCCGAGTGGGCGGACCGTCTGCACCGAGCCCTTGCCAAAAGTCTGGTTGCCCATGATGGTGCCGCGCTTGTAATCCTGCAGCGCACCGGCAACGATCTCGCTGGCAGACGCCGAGCCTTCATTGACCAGAACCACCAGTGGCACGCTCTTCAGTCCTGCGGGCAGGCGTCTAAGGGGGTCTGGGCCGCCACGGCGCTGGTAAAACTCGGGCGAGGCTTTATAAGTGAATTTGCTTTCAGCCAGTTGCCCATTGGTGGACACCACAGTGACGTTTTCAGGCAGAAAAGCTGCTGATACCGCCACTGCGGCGTCCAGCAGGCCACCGGGATCATTGCGCAGATCAAGTACCAGGCCCTTGAGATTGGGTTCCTGTTTGTAGATTTCATCCACCTTGCGCGCGAAATCATCTACCGAGCGTTCCTGAAACTGGCTCAGGCGAATCCAGGCATAGCCGGGCTCAATGACCTTGCCACGAACCGACTGCGTGCGGATTTCTTCGCGCGTGATGGTGACTGGGAAAGAACGGTTTTCGTCCTTGCGGAAAATTGTCAAAACTACTTTGGTGTTGGGCTCCCCGCGCATGCGTTTGACCGCTTCACTGAGTGGCAGGCCCTTGACCGCCGTGTCGTCAATCTTGGTGATCAGGTCGTTAGTTTTCAGACCTGCGCGGAAAGCGGGTGAGCCTTCAATTGGCGACACCACTTTGACCAGGCCGTCTTCCTGCGTGATCTCGATACCCACGCCAACGAAGCGCCCGGATGTGCCCTCGCGGAATTCTTTGAAGGATTTTTTGTCGAAGTACTGGGAATGCGGGTCCAAGCTGGCCACCATGCCCGAAATAGCATCGGTGATGAGCTTTTTCTCGTCCACCGGTTCCACATAATCGCTTTTGACCATGCCGAACACGGCTGCGAGTTGCTGCAACTCCTCCAGCGGCAGGGGAGCCAGCGTGCCACGGGCGACCGTTTGCAGCGAGACCGTGGTCAGCGCACCTGTGAGGATGCCTATTGAAATCCAGCCGGCAGTTTTCAGTTTTTGGCCCATAAATAGTCCTAAGTCGTCGCAACAATATACACCTTGGAAGCGAATTCGCCCTGTCAGTTCCCCAGCGATTCAGAATTAGCCCGGGCACACGGCATTTTTACCGTCACTTTACCGATTGGTCGCACCCTTTGGATTCTTAAGGACTTGTTCAGCTCACACCTTGCCCTGCGCCGCAACGGCTGCCGCAGCATCGGCCGCAGCTTCTGCGTCTCCCAGGTAGTAGTGCCGGATGGGTTTGAGGTTGGCGTCCAGTTCGTACACCAGCGGAATGCCATTGGGAATATTCACGCCCACAATCTCGCTGTCTGCAATGTGGTCCAGGGATTTGACCAGTGCACGAATCGAATTGCCGTGCGCTGCCACCAAGATGCGCTTGCCAGCCTTCATGGCCGGTGCCAGCGCTTCATTCCAAAATGGCATGACCCGCTGCACGGTGTCTTTAAGGCACTCAGTCAGCGGAATCTGCTCGGGCTTGAGCCTGGCGTAGCGCACGTCGCTACGCTCACTGCGAGGGTCGGTTGGCGCCAGTGCCGGGGGCGGCGTGTCGTAGCTGCGCCGCCAGATCAACACCTGGGCCTCACCATATTGCCTCGCCGTCTCGGCCTTATTCAACCCTTGCAGCGCGCCGTAGTGACGCTCATTGAGCCGCCAATCGGCAATGAGCGGAACCCACATGCAATCCGTGGCATCCATCAATATCCACTGCGAGCGGATGCACCGGCGCAGCACAGAGGAATATGCCAGGTCAAACCACCAACCGGCAGCCTGCAGCGACGCAGCGGCGCCGCGCATTTGGGCGATACCTTCTTCTGTCAGGTCAACATCGGCCCAGCCGGTGAAACGGTTATCGCGGTTCCACTGCGATTCGCCGTGTCGGATCAACGCCAGGTGAGGCATCAGGCGGATTGCATGTGTGCACGCCGCAAGGCGCTAAACGCCAAGACCACCAGCAAACCAGCAGCAAAAACACCGTCGGCGGCGGTGGTTGCCCCTATCTGCTGATGTCTCAAAAGCCACCACCTGCCAAGCACCCATACCAGAATGCCGGCAGCCAGCCAACCATCGTCGACAAAGAGTCCAAACAGCTCACTGGAAATGGTTTCAACAGCGCCTACACGCGTGGGTGTCACCGGTTTTATGGCCGCTGATGTCGCAGCTTTCACTGAAATGCGGCGCCAACGCTTGCAGGCGGCCACCAAACCCAAGGCCACCA